>JAUSPO010000023.1 GCA_030656575.1 Bacillota bacterium | reverse complement strand
AATTGATAGCACTATTTAGTTGAGATTATACTAAATATTAAGATAATAAGATAAGGATAATGCCCCCACTGATCACCAGAACACCGGCAACCAAAACCCTGGTGATATAATCAATTTTTCTTAAAAGCACTGAAGCGATTATTATGGTAAATAAAGCCTCCACGGCCGCAATAGAGTTCACGATGGATACGGGGAGATATGCCAGGGAAATAAACAATGTAAAGATGGCCACGCTGGATAAAGCTCCTCCTATCATGTACTCTTTGCTTCCTTTTTGCCTGACCAATTCAAAGCAGTTCAGGTTAAGTTTTAAAGACAGCCTCCCTGGAAAAAAGCGCATCAATGCCACAAATACGAGGGAAGAGGCGGAACAGATAACAACGCCGATAAGGGGGTTGGCATAGCTAAATAATCCCACTTTGCGCAGGACATTGCCGATACCAAAAGATAATCCTGAAGCCAGCCCAATCAGTACGCCTGCATTAAGCAAGCTCCCCCTTCTCGAATACTCTACAGGTTCGCTATTAATACCGCTTTCAACACCGGGACGAGCTTCTTTCTCTTCCTTTTCCACAATAAATAAATCTCTTTGCCTGGTTTCACGGGTTACAATATAAATACCCAGGAGAATGATACCTATACCCAGCAGGGCCATCCAGGATATACTTTCCCTGAGGATAAAAACACCGAATAAAACTGTGAACATTGGAGCTGTTATCTTTAAAGACCCTGCCCTGGAAGCGCCAACCATAATAATACTGCCAAAAAGCAGCATCCTACCCAAAAATGAGGCAAAAAAACCAGACCCGATAAATGAAAGGATACTGGACAAGTTCAACCCACCCACTTCCGTATAGAGGATTATAAACGGAAGGAGGAGCAAGTTGACAAGGTTGTTTACCACCAGCGTAAGTAAAAGCCCTTCATGAGGATTTAACTCACCCCAATGATGTCCCCTGGCAACAGCAACGTTGGTCGCGCCAAAAAATAATGCAGATAACAGAGCCAAAAAAATGCCCATTTTGGCTAGCTCCCTTTCATAAAAAAGGTTTGTCCGGCACTATCGTTCAGCCGGACAAACCAAATTATTTATTACCACTTAGGCTTGGGTATCAGCAGTTTGGCTGTTGCCGTTTCTGCCGGCCAGACGATTTCCAACTCCCCTTGCTGCCATTGCAGCCACATGGCAGGCATTCTCATGTTCTCCACACCCGTAAACTCAATTGGACCGTTAATCGTCTCAAATACGCTTGTTGCAATTACGTCCCTGACAGCTTCCTTATCAAGACTGCCGGCCATTGTTAAAGATTGCTCCAGAATTTCACAACTTACATAAGCAAGAACAGAATCTAAATAGTCCGGACGCTCACCATATTTTTTCACAAAGCCATCATAGAATTCCTGGGCTCCTGCCCAGCCACGCTTAGGACTCCAATGCCCTTGTGTTAAAATGCCTTCCGTGGCAGCTCCATATCCAGCATCATAAGCAGCTATGGAGGGGCCAACCAGGAGGAGGAATAATTTAGGGTTTAAGCCAGCTTCTATGGCTTGGTTAGTGATGAGGAAAGAATCTTCGGGATAGGAAAGGGCCAGGTAAGCATCTGGATTAAGGCGCTTAATCTCTGCCATCAGAGAGGACAGGTCACTTACGCCTATGGGATAATCTTTTACAAGGACAACTTCAAAGCCAGCCGCTTTTAAATATGGCTCAAGAAACTCTAAATTTTCCCGGGGGAAAAGGTCCTGTACATAGGTAATAGCAACAGTTTTCAGCTGATTTTTGTGTTCCTTCATTAAATCCACTAACGCCTCTGTTTGCCGGTCAGGAATACATGAAGTTATGAACCAAAAATACTTGGCATCAAGTTCACGAATTTTAATTGAGCAAGCTGTATTTCCCACAACAGGCATCTGGAACTTTTCTGTCAAAGGAGCAATGGCAAAATGGAGCGTGGTCCCCCAGGGAGGCAGCAGCATATCCACCTTGTCCTCTGTCACCAGCTTCTCATAAATACGCGTAGCCATATCCGTTGAACTCTGATCGTCGTAGTATACAAACTTAACGGGCAATTTTTTACCGTACTCCTCCAGATAGATGCCCCCCCGTTCATTTACCTGTTCCAGCCAGAGATCATAAGCCCTCATCTGGCTTTCCGCAGCCGGGGCATAAATACCAGTCAGGGAGATGGAAAAACCAACCTTGATATTTTCCTTTGCCCCTGGAGCTGTTGTCTCTTTTCCTCCGCACCCGGCCGCAGAGAAAAGCATAAAACTTATGAAGATAAGTAACCAGCATATCAAATTTTTTTTAGACATTGACAATTCCTCCTTAATATTTACATGCCAAGGTACGCTTTTTTAATATCCTCACAATCCAGCAGTTCTTCTCCCCTCCCTTCAGCTACAATTTTACCTGTCTCCAAAACATAGACTTTTTGTGCTATTTGAAGGGTTTTTTGCAAGTTTTGTTCCACAATCAAAATAGTAACGCCCTTATTATTTATGCCGACTATAAGTTCAAAAAGCAGATTAACAATTACAGGCGCTAGACCAATTGAGGGTTCATCAAGCATTAAAAGAGTAGGCTTTGACATCAGGCCCCTCCCAATGGCTAGCATCTGTTGCTCACCACCGGAGAGCGTTCCTGCTGCCTGCTTATTTCGTTCCTTCAAACGGGGGAAAAGATCATAAACCCATTCCAGGGAGTAATGCATATCCCTGCGACAACGCTGGACATAGCTCCCAATCTCCAGATTTTCCTTAACCGTAAGGTGGGGAAAAATCCTTCGGCCCTCTGGAACAAGACAGATACCTCTTTCCACCCTCTGATACACACCTAGCCCGGTGATTTCTTCTTCCTGAAAAATAATTGATCCTGAAGCCGGTTTCAGTAACCCGACCACAGTATTCATGGTAGTACTTTTTCCGGAACTGTTGGAACCCACCAGAGCCGTTATGGAGCCCTTTTCTACTGTAAATGAAGCATCCCAGAGAACCTGTATCCCGTTATAGTACACGCTGAGAGAATTAACTTGCAGCAGCGCCACATCATCAACCTCCTAAGCTGATGTTTTTTCCCCCAGGTACGCTTTTATAACTTCTTTTTCCTGAATAACCTCATCTGGGGTCCCTTCCGCAATTTTCCGCCCATAATTCAGAACTACAAGCCTGTCAGACAGCTCCATGAGCGCTTTCATAACATGCTCCACCATAATGATGGAAAGCTTTTTTTCTTTCCTTATTTTTTTAATCAAACCTACCGCTTTCTGTGATTCAGTAGGTGTAAGTCCCGCCAGCACTTCGTCTAAAAGTAGAACCCTGGGGTTGGATGCCAGAGCACGGGCTATCTCCAGCCTCTTTCTTTCCTGAATGTTAAGCGTTTTTCCCAGTGCCTGTGCCCTGTGTGACAGTTCAACAAAATCCAGTACGTCCATTGCTTTATTTTTTCCCTCGCTCATACTAACTGTTTTCTCTGGACCAAAAATGCTGCCCACCATAACGTTTTGCAGAACGGTAAGTTCTTGAAAGGGGCGAACAAGTTGGAATGTCCTGGCGAGTCCCATTTGAACGATCTGATACGGCTTGCAATTTGTTATATTATTTTGAAGTAATGTAACACTCCCCTTCGTAGGTCGATAATAGCCACTGAGCAAATTGAATAAAGTTGTTTTCCCCGCCCCGTTCGGGCCCATTATTCCTAATACTTCGTTTTCCCCCAGTGACATGTCCACATCGGCTACAGCGAGAATACCGGCAAAATACTTTGTTAATTTTTCACCTTGTAAAATCACAGATTACTTCTCCTTTGTTAAAGATTTATTTTCAACTTTATATTTATTTAACAAAACAGGTAATTTCATGTTACTAATGAGACCGGCCAGTCCCTGGGGCAAAAACATTACAACAAAAATCAGAATAACACCCAGGGCAAACATATAAAAATTTGGATAACGGGCCCAGAGATATTGAGAGAGAAGCGTTAACATCGTGGCACCAATAATCGGGCCGTGTAAATAGGCAATACCACCTAAAAAGGCCATAATTGTTACCTGGAAGGACATCATGGGATTAAAGACGGTATAAGGGTCGATATAAGTCCAGCGCATAGCCATAACAGCACCGATCATACCCGGGAAAAAGGCAGATATGGCAAAAGCTTTCCATTTCACCAGAGCGGCGTTGACCCCCAATGCCTCGGCGACTTCCTCGTCATCTTTAACACTCATCAATGCAAGACCAAAACGAGAACGTTTAATCAGGTAAGCAGTAGCAATAGATAAAAGACAAATAACAAGAATCCAATAATAAAGATCTTCTATAGAAGGAGTTTTTAAAAGAATCCTTCCCACGGTGCCCCGGATATTTACTTCATAATAAATCAGACTGTACTTGACAAATTCACTTAATCCCAATGTTAGGATAACAAAATAAGGGCCTTTAACACGCAAAACGGGATATCCTACAATTGCTGCTACAAATACACAGACGATTCCACTCAAAAGAATTAATATAGGCAATGGCAGGATCTGCCAATAACTGGCCACAAAATAGGCACCTATTCCCAAGAAAGCTCCGTGCCCTAGGGAAATATAACCGGTAAATCCTGCTAATATTAACCAGCTAGTAGCCATACCGATCCACATAAGAATATTCAGGGCAACAGAGGTCGTATAGGTTGTGGCTATTTGCGGGATTAAAAACAAAACCAGCAACAACACAGCAATAACAGCAGTCTTAATATAGTTCATGTGCATACTAATACCCCTTACCGAATATTCCCTTAGGTTTAAACAAAACTACAAGTATAAAAATGAGGTAGCTAATCACGGATTCCAGACCAGGAGAAGTCAAGGCCGTGCCCACAGAACTAACCAAACCAAGAATAAATCCGGCCAACAGGCTTCCTCCAATATTACCCATACCTCCAAGGATGACAACGATGAAAGCAATAACTGTGTAAGGTAGTCCCATAAACGGTGAAAATACATAAAACATACTAAGGAGTACTCCGGCGATTCCCGCCATGGCAAAACTTATGGCAAAGCTGATAACGTAAATTTTAATGACATTTACACCCATAAGTTTGCAACATTCCCGGTCCTGGATGACTGCACGAATGGCTTTGCCCACCATAGTCTTTTGTATGAGCAAATAGCACCCCACGCACAGCACAACACCTATAGTAAAAGAAAGTAACCTGTTTGCAGTAACAGGAATACCTGCCACGGGTATAACTTTGGACATATAACTGTAGCTTCTCAAATTCGCACCCCATAGATATACGGCAACATTTTGCATAATAATCGATAGGGCAAAAAAGATCAGCAAAGAATTTGCAGACATAGTATCCTGACTCTGCGACTTTTTAATCAGCGGATTAAACAATCCAAAGAAAATAACAACGCCGAAAAGGGCAGATCCGACCGCAACCAGCAACAGGGAAAATAGAGGGCTTAGCTGATGTATTGTATACATCCAATATGCAGCAAAAGCTCCGAACATGATCAACTCACCATGGGCTACATTTAAAAGTCGCATAGTCCCATAAATAAGGTTCAAACCTAAGGCAATTAAAGCATAAATACCTCCCATAATTAAGCCAGCCAATATGATTTGGGCTATCACATCCATACTGTATACCCAATCTCCTAACTTTATTTATTATATAACTCATATTCCGCATAATACCCCGAAGTATTGCAATAGTAAATATATACCAACCAAAACAGGCTAGCCTTCTCCCCTCCACTCGAAGAAACTCTCAGCTAATCCCAGAAAATTAATGATTTTTCTGCAGCTATCGTC
>JAUSPO010000021.1 GCA_030656575.1 Bacillota bacterium | reverse complement strand
GAGATAATGCAGAATAAATCCAGCCTTTCTTGGCATCATCTAAATTTGCAAGGGCCTCTTCTTTAGTGTAACCATGTGTCATGCAACCGGGAAGGTCAGGATGTTCAGCTACCCAATAAGTGCCATGGTTATCTGAGGTTTTTTGTAGAGTAATTGGATATTCCAATTGTTCGTATTGTTTATTTTCTAGTTCAATTTCTTTGGAATTATCGGGCACAGTGATAAATTCTTCAACATCCTTTACAGAATTAAACTTCTTTGAATCAACTTTTCCAAGGTTAAATTTTAGTTTTTTATTCATACTGAATCCTCCTGAACAATCCCAATATTTTCGAGGAGTTCTCTAACCAGTTTAACCTGATATGGTCGAACTAACTCAGAGTCCATTAAGGTAATGATTTTTGGGAAATCCCCCAAATATACCCCCGTTAGTATTATGATATTATATATAATATCAATTGTCAAGCGAACAAAGGGAGAGATTTCCAGCTGCTCACAGAAAAGAACGATAACCATCTCCCTATCGGACAGGCAGAAGATGTTTTTAAGAAATTGCTCGAAAAGGGGTTTCTTGAAGTGACAAAATATTGAGATAGGCTCGCGCTCAACTACAGGAGTTACGCAAGGTAACTGCTTCAGCTTCTGTTTTGCATAGAGAAGTCAATCATGCACAGGAATTGCTTCAACGATGGTGTGCCCTTAATTCATCCTCCCCCACACCTCGTCCGGCGGAAAGCATAATCTTTTTAGTCCAGGCATTGGAGCAGCTTGATTCTGCTTTGCCTTCCCTGATTAAAGTCATTGCCAGGAAAGATCTCCCGCAGGCGACGATAGCGGCCATTGGGCAATACCTGAAAGAACTTGCAGATGATAATCGTACACCGTATAAGCTTCCGGGAATCTATGACATACATAAATAAGTGCTTGATGCGGGACTTGGACAGTTAATTGAGGACATTAGAGAAAACGAGGTGCCACCAGAACTATGGCCACAACGTTTTGAGTACGCCTGGCTGGCTTCCGCCCTTGAACAAGCATATCTTGAAGACGACCGGCTTGCCTCGTTTAACGGCAGGCTGCACGATAAATATGTGAGAGAGTTTATCAAATTGGATCAAATGCGACTGCAAATTGCCGCTGATCGTGTGCGGCGAATTCATGGTGAAGAAGCTATCAAGGCTATGAACGAATATGCGGACCAAACAGACCTGGTGCGGCGTGAAGCCAATAAACGATCACGTCACATTCCACTTCGCCAACTGCTATCCCGCGCACCCGATGTACTGACCCGGATTGCGCCCTGCTGGATTGCCAGCCCTCTTTCCGTAAGCCAACTACTTGACGGAAACAGCCGACACTTTGATGTTGTCCTCTTCGATGAAGCGAGCCAGATCCTGTCGGAGGAGGCTGTGTGTAAACTCTCTTTTTCGGGCTGGCCAGGCCGTGGTGGCCGGTGACCGGCATCAGCTCCCACCCACAACCTTTTTTGCTACCGCAATCGAAGGCGAGGATGATGAAGAAGATAATGAGGATAAAATTGCTGCGTTGGAAGCCGTCAGCGGATTCGAGAGTCTTCTCGATACGTTATCACCTTTCCTGCCCAACTGGATGCTCGAATGGCATTACCGCAGCAGGGACGAGCGCCTAATCGCCTTTTCCAACCATCATATATACGATAGTCGCCTGATTACTTTCCCGGGCACAAATGGAGAAGATATCATCAGGCACGTACTTGTGCCCCATGATCCTGGACTTTCCGGACAGGAGGAAAGCGCCTCACGGGAGGTGGAGGAAGTTATCAGGCTTGTGTTTGAACATGCCGAAACAAGACCGGATGAAACCCTTGGTGTTATAACCATGGGTATTAAACACGCAAACCGTATTCAGGCTGTTTTAGACCGCGAACTTGGTAATCATCCGGAACTTGCGGAATTCTTCTCTCTTGATCGCAAAGAACTATTCTTTATAAAGAATCTTGAAACCGTGCAGGGCGATGAACAACAATTGATGAGCCTTGGGTGGCGATTCCACCGTATCTGGTCAACGGACTGGTTTACAAACCGTGAAGAAGAGATAGAACGGGTAATATCATCATATAAAGATGCAGTTCGCTTTGCCGATATAAAACAAGATGAGCTGAAAGTAATACCTGCCGAACCTAAAAAAATGCCACAACGCAATACACCTCCCGCTTTTGAGCGCAAAGACGATATAACAGCATATACACGTTTCGAGCTACGTACTTTGGCCGAGTGGGCTATGTCGGACCGATTGCTGCGGACAGATGAAGAGCTGATGCATGATATGCGACTCGAACTTGGTTTTCAAAAGCTGGGAGCAAGAATGCGCCGCATCTTCGAACAGGCCCTTAAGGATGCTCGTTCATGGCAAAAGCATTCTTTGAGGAAACGTGTTTGAAGCGTTGCGGGGAACCTATTACTGATTAAGCTATACAGTCCTTTATTATTTATGTCCGTTAATTACAAACCAAAGAGATGTGACAAAATATTTAGATAGATGGTATTATTTACATTATAATAAAGGATTTACCTATTTTTTGGGCGAATTAATGCACAATAACTTTAAATGAGCTGATGGGCATATTGGGATTGCAAAATGATTCTTAAAGAGTCATTTGTTTGATAGATGGCAACTAATGTCTATTAGGGGAAGTTGGTTCCTAACATAGAATACTTACGAAACATGTCGTGAAAGAGAAGTTATATGAAAGCCACTTTTTTGCTTTGCTAATCCGCACCTTGTACATCCAGGTACGAAGTGAAAATATAAAGTTTAGATTAAAATCATAGGGGGTATTAATTATGAAAATCACATTGAAGAATTGCAATAATATCAATGAAGGGAGTATTACTCTCAATGAGAACAATCTGAATATTAAATATGCAATTAACGGTATGGGGAAAAGCACAATAGCTCGTGCAATTATCAGTTTTTCTAACGATTTAGCAAATTCCACAAAAACATTAACTGATTTAAAACCTTTTAAGCATCTTGGTAACAAAGATAATGACCCAGAAGTTATCGGTTGTGAAAATATAAAATCTGTTAAAGTTTTCAATGAAAATTACATAAACGAATACATTTTTCAACCAGATGAACTAGTGAAGGGTAGTTTCAATATTTTTATCCAGGATGAAAATTATTTAAATGGTCTAAAAGAAATCAATGAGTTAGTAGAGGATATTCAGAAAATGTTTATTGAAAATAAGGATATTGATGATTTAATCAAAGATTTTGATGAATTAAGCGGTAGTTTCGGACGTTCAACAAAAAGCGGAATACATGGTTCAAGCAATTTAGCAAAAGCATTTAAGAACGGGAATAAGATTGAAAATATTCCTGAGGAACTGAATGATTATAAAAAGTATATTCAACACGGTGAGAATTACAAATGGATTAAATGGCAACTTGATGGAAAAAGTTTTATTGATATTACAGAGAACTGTCCTTATTGTGTTTCAAATATAGAATCCAAGAAAGAAAACATAGTAAAAATTAGTGAAGTCTACGATTCAAAATCGGTACAGAATTTAAATAGAATCATTGAAGTTTTTCAAAACTTGAATAAATATTTCTCAGATAGTACAAAGAAAATAATTGCTGAATTTATTAAGAATATAGACGGTTATAGTGATGAGCAAGTTGATTTTCTACGAGAAGTTAAAGAGCAAATTGACCGTCTCAATCAAAAGTTTAATAAAGCTAAAACCCTATCTTTTAAATCTCTTAAAGATGTTGATAAGGTTATTGATGAGTTAAAGCTATATAAAATTGATCTTAAACTTTATAATCATTTGAATTCTGAAAATACTGAATTAAAATCAAACATAGTCAATTCTTCTATAGATAAAATATTAGATAAAGCTGGAGTCTTGCAAGGTAAAATAAATCAGCAAAAGAAATATATTGAAAAGCTGATAGATAAAAATAAAAGGAGCATCAATTCTTTTCTTAGAAATGCTGGTTACGACTATTCAGTTGATTTATTGGAGAACGAAGCTGGGCAACATCAATTAAAACTTATACATAATGATATTAAAGATGAGATCACAGATGTAAAGAATCATCTTAGCTTTGGAGAAAAGAATGCTTTTGCCCTGGTCTTATTCATGTACGATGCATTAAAAGCACAACCTGATTTAATAATATTAGATGACCCCATATCATCGTTTGATAAAAACAAGAAATATGCAATTATTGAAATGTTGTTTCGTAAAAATGATAGCTTTAAGGATAAGACTGTTTTACTTTTGACACATGATTTTGAACCTATCGTTGACATGGTGCAGCATCATAGAGATAGATTCTCAATTCCATTTGCAGCTTTTTTGGAGAATGTAAATGGAAAACTGACAGAGAAGGAAATTAATCGAAGTGATATACAAACATTCATAGAGATAAATCAAAAAAATATTCAGGACCTTGCTGAGAATATTCAAAAAATCGTTTACTTGAGACGGCTATATGAAATCACTAATAATAAAGAAATGGAGTATCATATTATTTCTAGTCTTTTACATAAAAAAGATGAACCAGAAGTTAAGATTGAAACCGATATTAGAAAAATGACGGAAGAAGAAATTCAACGAGGTGAAAAAGAAATTCAAAAATATATACATGATTTTAATTACCAACAGCTCGTTAAGAAAATTAAAGATGATTCGGAGATGAAACGAATATATTCAACGACTGATAGTAATTATGAAAAATTACATTTATATAGAATGATTTTTGAAGATAAGGAACAGGGGGTGGATTCTGATATAATTGGTAAATTTATTAATGAAGCATTTCATCTAGAAAATAATTATATTTATCAATTAAACCCCAGGAAATATCAAATGGTTCCACAATACGTCATAAAAGAGTGTGACGGTTTAGTAGATGCAATATAGTCTAAAAGAGATTTTTCCCATCTGTAGCCAAAATCTTTACATAAAGTAAAAATGGCCTTCACATAAACCAGCTAATCTGGGTCAAAAGACTAATCATGGCCTTTGCTTAACTTCCCATTATCCATATAATGTAAATTTGAATAGTATTAAACATTTAGATATACTTAACTGATATTTTACAAAATGGATTAAGTATCTTTGGGTTAATATGCGATGCGCCATGATAAGCTTGGTGCTGTCTTTTTTGAAGAAGACATGGACAACTGGATCGTTGGGCCGAGGTCAAACGAAAATCACTTAAGTTTGCCCTCAAGGACTACGATGACCGCATTGCCGTTTACACCCCTGGAAGAACGACGCAGCGTTCCGGGAGATCGAGCTACAGGATGAGCTAATTAGCCGGGTGAAAGCCCGACTGTAGCAGGAAATTGAAAAAAACCTCTTCCCCTTCCGGTGGACGCTGATTAAAGGAGTGATGTGATAATGAGTTCTGAAAAGAAAAACCCTGAAACAATGGACCTGCGCTCTCTGGATATCAGTGCCGATAACAGAGCCAAGCTGAAGCAGCTTTTTCCTACTGTTTTTAAAGAAGGTAAAGATGAAAATGGTAAACTATTCGATAGCATTGATTTTGAGAAGCTGAAAGCTGAGCTGGGCACTATCAGCGATGTGTTTGAAGGACGACTGGAGCGCTACGGGATGGACTGGCCGGGAAAAAAGGAATGTATGAAAATTATCCAGCAGCCTTCTGTAGGTACCTTAAAGCCCTGCCGGGATGAGTCCGTTAACTTCGACACTACAGAAAACCTTTTTATCGAGGGTGACAACATGGAAGTGCTGAAGCTGCTGCAGAAGTCTTACTACAGTAAAGTGAAAATGATCTATATCGACCCCCCATACAATACCGGTAAAGAGTTTATCTACCCGGATAAATATTCGGAAACCCTGGAAACCTATTTGGCTTATGCAAGTCTGGTGGACGATGAGGGGAAAAAGTTTTCCACGAATACTCCAAACGAGGGTAGATTTCACACTAAATGGCTAAATATGATGTATCCAAGATTATACTTGGCCCGGAATTTACTTAGGGATGATGGGGTAATTTTTATTTCTATTGACGATAATGAAGTATCTAATTTACGTATGTTATGTGATGAAATATTTGGGGAAGAAAATATGGTTGCACAAATTGTTTGGAAAAAAAAGACTGGGGCAGGTAGCGGTGTGCAACATGTTTTCGACGAGCATGAATATCTCGTTGCATATAGCAAAAACAAAACAAATATGCCAAGTTGGCGTATTTTAAAGGAAGAAGAGGGCAATTTCAAGAATCCTGACAATGATGAACGAGGCCCATGGGAAAGCTGTGCTTTTACAGCACCATCAAAGAATAAAAACCCAAATCAGTTATACATGATTGAAGTGCACTTAAACATCCGGGATAAAATAATAGCAGACGAGGATGAAGATGGTAGAACTTCATTTTGTAGCTTTAATTATGAAAAACATTTTGTTGTTATTCGTGATGTTCTTATTACTGACGATATCGATTTAACAATTTATGACGATAAAAAAGGTATTGCTAAATTTATACGACGTTGGGCTTACGCAAAGCAGAATATTAAACAAGTGTTTGAACAAAGGAGGGTATATTTCAATAAAGGTAATATACCACGTTTTAAGAAGTTTAAATCGGATTATGAAGGAAAGGCTTTAAGAAGTATTTACTTTGAAGATTTCTCAACACAACAAGGGACAGATGCCCTAAGAGCTTTATTTGTAGAAAGTTACGTTGAATACCCAAAGCCAGTTGGGTTAATTAAACATTTTGTAAAAGGAGCTATGTCAACAAATGATATAATTTTAGACTTTTTTGCAGGCTCCTGCACAACTGCCCACGCCGTCCTTGACCTGAACAAAGAAGACGGTGGCAACCGTAAATTTATCATGGTTCAGCTCCCCGAGCCTTGCGATGAAAAATCCGAAGCTTATAAAGCCGGATATAAAACCATCGCTGACATCGGCAAAGAGCGTATTCGCCGGGTAATTAAAAAGATAGAAGAAGAACAGGCAGCCAAAAATGCCGACCCGCAAATGAAGCTGCCCGGAGTGGATGAAGAAAAACCTCAGATTGATCTTGGCTTCAAGGTCTTTAAACTGGACAAATCCAACTTCAGGGTATGGGACGGTACCGACCTGAGCATGTCTCTGGAAAAACTGGAAGAGCAGCTTTCCCTTCATGTGGATCATATCGACCCGCATGTGGGCCAGGAAGATATCCTCTACGAACTGCTGCTTAAAGCAGGTTATATGCCCACGGCAAAAGTGGAGAGAATTGAGATGGCAGGTACGACTGTTTTCTACATTGCCGAAGGAGCCCTGCTGATCTGTCTGGAAGATGAAATCACCCGCGAACTGATAGATGCCGTTGCCGAAGCGGAACCGATGCAGTTTATCTGCCTGGATCGGGGTTTTAAGGGTAACGACCAGCTTAAAGCCAATGCCGTACAAACCTTTGCTGCCCGCAACCAGGGCCGGGAAAAAGAAAATCAGATCGTCTTCCGGACGGTATAAGGAGGCGATACTGTGAAACTAAAGTTTGACTCCAACCTGGAATACCAAATAGAAGCAATTCACGCTGTAACGGATCTCTTTGAAGGCCTGCCGCTAAAACAGGGTGTGTTTGAAATTAGCCTTTCCTCGTTTGAAAGACAGATATCATTTAATTACTTGGGCGAAGGAAAACAGTTGGTGTTGGACGGTAACCAATTACTAAAAAACCTTCATAGTGTTCAGGAGCGGAACATTATTCCCAAGTCTCGTTTTCTAATCGAAGATGGTGACACCTACCGTTTCCCCAACTTTTCCGTAGAGATGGAAACGGGCACCGGTAAAACTTATGTTTATCTACGCACTATCTTTGAACTGAACCGAAAATACGGTTTCAGTAAATTTATTATTGTTGTCCCTTCTGTGGCTATACGTGAAGGGGTTCTCTCTTCCATTGGCCTGATGCGGGATCATTTCAAGGGCCTGTACGACAATGTTCCTTTTGACCATTTTGTATATAGCTCCGGCGACCTCTCTAAGGTGCGCCAGTTCGCCGTCAGCAATGAAATCCAGATTATGATCATCAATATCCAGGCCTTTCAGAAGGATGCCGGTAATATTGAAGATTACTCCAAGTTAACCGATGAACAGCGCAAGAAGCTGAACGTTATCCACCAGGAGCAGGACAGGATGTCCGGCCGGCGCCCTATAGAATATGTGCAGGCTGCTAACCCTATTGTGATCATCGACGAACCCCAGAGCGTGGATAACACTGAAAAAGCGAAGAGGGCCATCAAGACTCTGGACCCTCTGCTTTGCCTGCGTTATTCTGCTACCCACATCAAACCGTACAACCTACTGTATAAGCTCGACCCCATCAAAGCCTATGATATGCGTCTGGTTAAACAGATTGAGGTATCATCCATCCGTGCAGAGAATAATTATAATGAAGTATTTATCCGTATTGAGAGTATCGGCTATGCTGCGGGGGTAAAAACTCCTCATGCCAAGGCAACGATCCATGAAGATACTACAGCGGGGCCGAAGGAAAAGAAAATCACGTTAAAGCAGAGCACCGATGTGAGCCGACAGACCAACCGGAAAGGATATGACGGTTACATTGTTACAAACATCTGCGCTGAGCCCGGCCTTGAACACGTTGAATTTGCCAATGCCAAAACTCTTGAAGTGAAACAGGAAGAAGGCGGCATGGGCGATGAAATACTGAAAACTCAGATCCATCAGGCAGTAGAAGAACATTTTAAGAAAGAGAAAAGATACAAGGATAAAGGCATCAAGGTGCTATCCCTTTTCTTCATCGACAAAGTATCCAATTATCGCTGGTATGATGATGACGGCAGCCCCCAAAAAGGAAAACTGGCCTTATGGTTTGAAGACGCCTTTCGGGAACTGTCTCGAAAACCGATGTATTCCGGCCTTTTGCCTTTCGATGTAGAGGCGCTTCATGACGGTTATTTTGCTGCTGATAAAAAGAAAGGCCGGGTTGTAGCCTTAAAAGATACCAGCGGCACCACTAAAGCCGATGATGAAATCTACCAGTTGATTATGAGAGACAAAGAACGACTGCTATCTCAGGAAGAGCCCCTTCGTTTTATCTTCAGTCATTCCGCCCTGAAGGAAGGGTGGGACAACCCCAATGTATTTCAAATCTGTACCCTGCGGGAAATGGGAACCGAACGGGAGCGGCGCCAGACTCTTGGCCGGGGGCTCAGACTACCGGTGAATATGGATGGAGAGCGCATTTACGATGACAGTATCAACAAACTCACCGTTATCGCCAGTGAATCTTTCGAGGAATACGCCCAGGGGATTCAGGATGATATGGAGAAAGATATGGGAGGCGGTTTCAAGTTCGGTCGTCTGGAAAAGATCGCTTTCGCCAGACTTATTGATAAAACTACCGACCAGTCTATCGGGCAGGAAGCTTCTGAGGTAATCTGGCAGACCCTCGTCGACACCAGTTACCTTAACGAGTTGGGTGATATTACTGATAAGTTTGTTCCGGACAAAGAAGGTTTTAAGCTGGAGATTCCAGAAGAATTGGAGCCTTTGCGGGCGGCCATCACCGATGAAATGAAGCGCTATGTCTTTAAGAATCGGATTGTGAATGCCCGTGATCGCCATACGTTGAAATACAACAAACGTGTGGAGCTTAATGAAGATTTTAAAGTCTTATGGGAAAAGATCAATCGTAAAACCCGTTATTCAGTCGAGTTTAATAGCGAAGAGCTTATTGCCCGGGCTGTTGATAAAATTAAAAAGATGGATAAAATCCAGCCCGTCCGTATTCTTATCGACAAGACAGAGGTAGATATCAGTGAAGCTGGTGTTGAGGGGGGCAGGGTTATGGAGAGCCGTACACAATTTGTTAACAGATACAGCCATTTGCCCGATATTCTAGCTTACCTGCAGGGGGAAACCGAACTGACCCGGGGCACCCTGGTAAAACTACTCAAGCAATCCGGTCGTTTGCAGGAATTTACGGTAAACCCTCAGGCTTTCATGACCGAAACGGCGAAGCTGATTAACCGGTCCTTGATTGAGATGGTGGTCGATGGCATTAAATACGAACAGATCGAGGGGCAATTCTATGAAATGCGCTTATTTGAAGATAAAGAAATTGAAGAGTACTTAACCCGCCTTTATGAAATTCATAGCAAGGATGACCGTACCCCCTATGACTATATTCTATTCGAGTCAGAGGTTGAGCGAGAAATTGCAGAGAAGCTTGACCATGACCAAAATGTCAAGTTCTTCTGTAAGCTGCCCCGCTGGTTCGTGGTTCCCACCCCTCTGGGTAACTATAATCCCGATTGGGCGGTAGTAACTAAACAAGAAGAAAAGCTTTATCTGGTCCGCGAAACCAAGAGCACCCACGACCGTGACGGACGAAGGGCAGCTGAAAATATTAAAGTGGATTGCGGAAAAGCCCACTTTGAAGCTTTGGGTGTCAATTTTAAAGTGGCTACGAATATCCATGAGGTGCTGGCAGAATAAGCAAGCAGGAGTTAGCGAATTTGGCATAGCACTACAGCGCAACTCCCTATAGACAAATACTTCATTTTGTGATTCAGTAACCCTGAGGGCTTCAGGATGCTGTATGCCAAAATTTTACCTGAAAAAGCTTAAAAAAAGCTTTTTTTCGGGACAGATTCTTATTCCTTTTTTACAGCCCTGAACAAGCCTCAAAAAATATCAGGCAGGCATAATGATGGTAACCACCTATAAGAAAGACCCAATCGAAGGAACCGTAAGAGACATTAAACCTGTTGAAATAAAGATGGTCCGCCAGACATCTCTGGAACCCTTATGGAACGAACTGGTCCGTGATTATCATTACTTGGGTCACGGCAGGATGCCGGGCGCGAACCTTAAATATCTTGCTTTTTGTGGTGATTCACCGCTGGCCGCTTTGAGCTTTCGTGCGGCCAGCTTAAAACTCAAACCCAGGGACTGTTTCATCGGCTGGTCACTTGAGCAAAGGTCACAGCATTTGCCACAACTGGCTAATAGCAACCGTTTCTTGATCCTACCGTGGGTGAGAGTGAAGAACCTGGGGTCTTATCTGTTATCCCAGGTCACCCGTCAGCTCATCCAGGATTGGTTCTGCTACTATGAACAGCGACTTTTGCAAAGACCCCATGCTGCTAGAACGTATCGGTTGGGACCCGAATATTGCCGCACGTCTTTCCATCAATCCCGAAGATGTCTCAAAATTGACGCAAAAGTTGATCGATCACGTAAACAAATTTGCGGACTGCTTTAAGAATAAAGAGCAGATTTTCAATGCCCTGGCCTATTTGAAAGGCCTGGCCAGCGATCTTAACGCAAAATCAATCGAGCCCATTGCCATAAAAATCCTGGGTGAAACAAAAGTGCGTGCCTTGCAACATTTCATTACCAGTTCTCCCTGGGATGCAAAAAAAGTACTGGACAGAAGTAAAGAAGATGTCCTTCATAATATTGCTGCTAATAACGGTATGGCAACCATAGACAGCAGCGAGGTCCCGAAGAAAGGCAAGCATTCTGCCGGGGTGCAACGCCAGTACTGCGGCAACCTGGGCAAGGTAGAAAACTGCCAGTCAGGCGTTTTCCTGGGTTATGCCAGCGACAGAGGCTACACATTGCTGAACGCTAAACTTTATATGCCTGAAGAATGGTTCAGCGAGACGGTCTGGCTTAAGCGACCTGCAATCGGTATTCCAGCCTACAAAGGCCGGGGCCCCCGTCCTACAAAAGAAAAACCCCTTACCGATCCGATACAGGTCTGCGAACTGGCGAAGGACCCAACCCTTCCCTGGGAAACGGTAAACCTGGGGGAAGGTGCCAAAGGTCCCATTTTTGCCGAAGTTGTCCGCCTGCGCGTAATAGAGTGTCGAGACGGCATGCCCGGACCGGAGTGCTGGCTGTTCCTGCGTAAAAACGCAGACGGGAAAATCAAATATGCCTTCAGCAATGCGCCGGTTGATATCCCCATGGAAGAACTAATTCGCGCTTCCTCCATGCGCTGGTTCATTGAGCAGTTGTTTCAGGAAGGAAAAGGATATCTGGGTATGGACAGTTATGAAGTCCGTTCTTATCCAGGCTGGCACCGGCATATGACCTTGGTCATTCTGATCATGCACTTTTTACTGGGGGTCCGCCGGGAATTCGGAGAAAAAAAACTATATAACGCTGCCTCTGGCCCGCCAGCTCCTGTTTGCTTCTCTGAGAGGAGATCCGTTAGGCATCATTGAAACGATTAAGACTGTTTGCTACCTGTTCCACAGGGCTGAGGTTGCTCGTGTCTCACACCGTAAAAAAAAATTAGAAGCAATGCTGTGCTGAAAACCTGAACGAAAGTCAAAGTAGATTAAAGTTTGCTTCCCTCTTATTTGGTTTGATGAGGAGGTTTAGTTGAGTACACCCATTTTTCACCTCTATTCTGTGATATTCTGGATGATAGTTTATGAAAACAGAGCCAATAGTTAGTCCAGCTGGTAAATGCTTGCCTAAGCAACCCGAGATTTACAGTTATTGCTAAATGCCAAGCTGTGTTTACCCTTTTTTATTGAAGGTTGCGCTGTAGTGATAAACTGAAGAAAACAAAAGAAAAAGGAGTGATTTTCATGGACATGCTTCCCCTGAAGAGGCCCTACTTTTCCCTCACCCGGGGACGGGAGCTCACCTGGCTGTTGATCTGCTGGCTGGTCACCGCTGTCTCCACCCTCATTTTAATTTTTGCCTGGCCGCAGACCCGCAGCCTTGATTTTGTCATTATTCTGCACCAATGGAGCGGCAGTGCTCCCGTGGCATACATATTCAAGGCTTTTTCTTTCTTAGGTGAAGACGAGTTTTTCATGATATTTTTTGGCATCATTCTCTGGTGCGTCAACAAGAATCTGGGCTTCTGGACAACGGTGATGCTGCTCACCTCAGGCGTCTACCGCGGTGTAATTAAGGATCTTACCCATTTGGAGCGGCCGGTTCTGGCAGGGGTTATCCACCCCGAAGACACAGCTTTTCCCAGTGGCCATACGCTTACAGCAGTAACGGTTTGGGGTTACTTAGCGGTGCGTATCAAGAAAACGGGGTTCTGGATCTGGGCGATTGTTGTCATGGCCGGTATGGGCTTATCCCGCATGGTCCTGGGGCACCACTTCCTGGGAGATGTCTTAGGAGGATTTGCTCTGGGGCTGCCTTTCCTGCTGTTCTTCATCTGGCTGAGTGTTCAATTTGTGGAACGAGGTTGGGTGGAAAGATTCACAGTGCCGCTGCTTCTTACCCTCTCCGTGGCTGGGCCGGTGGTGCTGACAGCGGTGATCCCCGGTGCTGACTCACCTAAAATATTAGGCTATCTGGCGGGAGCATGCGTAGGATATATCCTGGAAAAGGAGAAGGTACGCTCCATAACCGCTGCTGCCCTGCCGTTGCAGTTTGTTAAGGTCATACTGGGAATGGCGGTACTCTTCGGCATCATTGTAGGCTTGGGAGGTATTCTTCCTTCCGGAGGCCCCGACGCGGCTTTTGCTGCGAAGATGGTCGGATTTGCCCGCTACGCCCTTGGCGGGGTTTGGGGCACGCTGCTGGCGCCGGCACTCTTTGTCGCTCTCAAACTAACCCCCAGGGAACCAGCCGCTTTGTCGAAATGATATAGCTAAAGCAAAAAAAGTGACCAAATATGGTCACTTCAAAGAAATATATATTAAAAGGGGGTCAACCCAAGCTTAGTATAGCAGACGATTATTACAGTATTGTTCCAGGAACTTTATATTTTCATTACTTACCAGGTCGAACTATGTGATACATTTAATCGCATGCGGGAACAAAGGGCAGCTCAAGAGCTTCCGCCACTGCCTGATGTGTCACTTTCCCTTCAAACACATTCAAGCCCCTGGAGAGAGGCGACTTCTCCTCGATAACACGCATATATCCTTTTTGGGCTAGTTCCAGAGCGTAAGGCAGAGTAACATTACTTAAGGCGTAAGTGGATGTCAAAGGGACAGCTCCAGGCATATTGGGCACAGCGTAATGCAAGACTCCGTACTTTTCATAGGTAGGATTGCTGTGACAGGAAGTGCGATCAATGGTCTCAACACATCCTCCCTGGTCAACAGCCACGTCAACAATGACTGAACCTGGCGCCATACTTTTTATCATTTCTTCCGTGCAGAGTTTTGGAGTTCTCGCACCGGGAATCAGCACGGCACCAATGAGCAGGTCTGTCCTGGCCACTGCCAAAGCAAAATTGTATGGATTGGAAGCCAGGGTAAGCACTCTCCCTCTAAATAAATCGTCCAAATAACGCAATCTCTGGGTATCGATGTCCAGGATAGTTACCCGCGCCCCCATACCTACTGCAATTTTTGCAGCGTTAACTCCTACAATGCCGCCTCCGATAACGGTGACCTCGGCAGGAGCAACTCCTGGGACTCCTCCCAGCATGATCCCTTTCCCACCATAAGCTTTTTCCAAAAAATGTGATCCAACCTGGGTAGCCATGCGTCCGGCTACTTCACTCATAGGTGCCAGGATAGGAATACTGCCATTAATCTGTATGGTCTCATAAGCGAAAGCAGCCACTTTTTTTCGGATTAGCACCTTCGTTACCTCTGGTTCGGCTGCTAAATGGAGAAAAGCAAAAAGAATCTGCCCTTCTCTTAAAAGATCGTACTCCTCCAACTGAGGCTCCTTGACCTTGTAAATTAAATCCGCCTGGCCGTAAACATCTTCAAGGGAAGGCACAATCTCTCCTCCAGCCGCACGAAATGCTTCGTCACTTATGCTGCTGCCCAGACCAGCTTCTTGCTGAATTAATACCCTGTGACCGGCCTGGACAAGTGACGATACAGCACCAGGGATTACACTTATCCTGTTTTCATCTTTTTTTATTTCCTTGGGAACACCAATGATCATGTTGTGATTCGCCCTCTCCTTTAATTTTGGAAAAACGCGTTTTATGAAATTATCGCAGTTCTTTTCTCAGCTATTATAAATGCATGATACCATAAATTCGCCTTTTATTATAAAATTCCTGCAAGGTGTGACGGAGGGACGGTTCGTGCGCCGGGATAAACCGGCATAGAGAAGGGGATGAAAGAGCCCCACGTGAAAGGAATAGCTGAACCATCACGGCCCCGAGTCATGCGCGGGTGGTCGCGAGACTGCACGTGAAGCGTTGACAGGGGAAAACGCAGGCC
>JAUSPO010000044.1 GCA_030656575.1 Bacillota bacterium | reverse complement strand
AAAAGTTTGCTTTTTGTTTGTTACACAATTTGTGCGTAACGGTGTTCATTATTTCAAGCCTCGTACAGGTATGACGCAAAATATCTGTAAAATATTATGTGGGTGCCGAATATGGGTTATAGCCCTATCCCATCAGATATTACAAACTCTATTTCACTGGAGGGATCGTTCTGATTCATCTCAACAACAGCTCGGCCGCGATAGTTTTTTTCAACATACTCACTGATTGTTATTGTTTTTGAATTGCCTTGCGGATCGTAGTAATCCATTGTTAGGCTGTATGAAAAATAATCTGTCGAGTATTTCACTTTAACTTTTCCACCTGCCGGTATATGAAAAGTAAATTGCTCCTTTGGCTCAAAGCAAATTGTTTGCTCAGATTGAGTATTATTGAAAATTACTATATCAATTTCCCCAGAAGATAGGATAAAGTGGTTTAAAATGAGGATTACTACTATGGCAATACAAAATATTGCCATATACTCCAATTTTCTCTTACTCACCATTTAATTTTTACCTACAGTATTCGTATTTGCCGCCGGCCTAAACCACTTTACTTAAATCTTCAGGAAGCAGGCGGTATTCCAATGCATAAACGTCAGTGGGTGTATCTGCAAGTTCATAAAAGCTTTCCAGCAATCCAGACGAGTTATTTTGCTGTCAATAATGGTTACTTCCGGGTTTGATTCATGGTATTTGAAATGTCTATGTTAATTATTTGCAATGCGAAAGCGTTGATTTGTTCAAAGTAAACGCCCATTTCATTAGTGTCATCTTCATGACGTTTTCGATTGCCCATTGGTCAGTAACAATATAATAATAAGGATAATCATTGTAATACCTAAAAAGGACCATGGTTTCCTGAAGTTCATTACTCCGTCTATCCTGTTTTTTTTGCCTACCATTCAATCTCCTCAGGATTTCCACGTTGCGTAACGTTTTACTCAATAGTTCGCCCCCAATACAGGATGTAATTAAGAGTATCGTTTGGCATTAATTGTCCCGTCATGCGTTTCTGAAGAACATCTCCATCTTTTACTGCTGGTCTTAATCTTCCCTGCCAGGAATAAGGGGTTTCATAAGTGTAGCCGGTATCGTAGACCAAATAAGTTTGGATATCTTCTTCGCCTTCTACTAGGTCGTGCTCGGAAATATTTCTCGAATCTGTAATGAGTTCAAGTTTAGTATTTTGACCAGCCTGTTGGTAAACGTCCAAACTGGCTGAAACCGGGATAAATGCATCAGGATCGGAGATCTGGGCCCTGGTTGTGTCCTCCATGTAGAGGATTGTTTGGGTTTTCATTATCCTGTCGTCCTCAAGTTGTACGTAAGCGTATTGGCTGTTCCATTTGCTCTTAATATCAAAAGCATTTATCAGCGCCCGAAGGGGAATGAAAACATGTCCGTTATCCAAGACCGGAACTGTGTCAAGCTTCATGGGTTGGCCGTCTATTTTAATTACCGGGGATCCGATGGTGAGTTCCAGAGTTTTTTCTGAAAAATTGACTGTAATTAATTTGGTTTGGTGGTCATATTCCACATTCGCACCTAACAGGCGACGGCAGAACATACCCAGGGGAACCATCAGGCGATTTTGGTTGTCAAGGTAAGGTGCTTTGGGATGGGTGTATAAAACAAAATACTGGTTTATCTTTAGGATAACAGGCAGGTCTGTTGCAGCCCAGAGTTGCGATGCTGAAGCTAATGTAAATATCAAAATAAAAAGCCCCGCTAAGGATAATTTTCGAAATAGTTTCATCTGATACCCCCCTTGTATACTATGGGCAGTAGTCGATTTGGAACGTGAACTTCCAATTAAGATGTTACTCATTTGATCTCTTAAAAATCTTCAACATAAAAAGAATTTGTAGTAATGAGGGTTGTGTGTATGTGGTGAACGCTTTGCGTTGCCCACACATACACACAACACAGTATTACTGCTTCTTTGCTTGTATGGATTTATCGGTTGCACTATCTTCCTAACAGGGTTCACGAGCCTGACTTGGGAACTATTTAACCGTAATCGCCTACCATGGGAATGTTCGAACCTCTCCTGTTTCCCGTTCGGAGGCTGGTGCATACCTGGTTGTTACTCATCAAATGCGGCCTTGTAATTGTAGCGCATTTAAACTTTGACTATCCAGATGTTCCTTATCTTTTTATCTTGAGCAAACCGATGATGGCTTTGCAAAAATTGACCAGAACCATGCACCTGTTGCAAATGATAACGGGCTTTGGTGCATCATTTATAGGTTCAGATAAATATTGTCAGTCTCTTCAGCCCAGCTTACCCAGTCAACAACAACATGAGTATTATTCGGATAATTTGTTACTTCATAGATATCGGTGCTATTCCAAGCATGGTTAGAGGTTGAGCTTGTTCCGACTTTACAAGAGTACCAGTGGGCATTTGTATGCCAGGAGCCGGAAGAGAAATTTTGGTTTGTTTGAGCTATGGTGGTGCATCGCTTAATTCGACATCCTGAACCGTCTGTCTTAAATCCGCTGGCTTCCATAACATAGGATATGGTTCTTTTGATGTTATTAACGTCATAGCCCGTAACTGACAAAGCTACATTTCCATTTGAAGGAACATAGAATTTGACGAAAACATCTTGATTGGATTTAAAACGTGGTGTTGTTGTATACGGGTTGCCTGCGGCTTTAAGGTAAAAAGACCAATTATCATAAGTAGGGCTGTGTTGTAGACCCGCGTCCACTTCAACCCCTGTGCTTCCTATACCTCCGGTATAAACATAAGCCGTATCCCCCACAACTTCGTAAACATCAGAGCCTCCAGCAAGATGAATGTAGGCGGAAGTCCAAGAATATCCAGTGATAGATCTAATTCTTCTATACGGTCCCCCTCCAGCCAAGATACCAACATCCTTGGTTTCACCTTCTTTAATTGTAAAAGGTTCATTTTGCGGGAAGGCTTGTTCATTTCCTTTAGAATCGCGGTAAACGTTGCCCTTAACCTTTTCCCACTTAATAATGTCAAGTTTTAACTCAGGTTTGTTAGCATAGATCCTACCATCCTCAGTAATAAATACTACATTTTCTTGGTCCATAGGATCTAAGGTATTCATTACTTGAGTAATTAACGTCCGTTCCTCACCCTGAATCTCAGGACTAATATTAAGTTCGGTTAAATTATTCTCGGTTGCAGAGACAACTCCAACACTATTGAGAAGTGCTACTATTAAGCATAATATTAGTAAATTTCTTCTTAACATATAACAATTCCTCCCAGTAATTTGATTTTTTGAGACGCACCACTTTAAATTTTATGTTATTACTTCATGCTCTTAAGACATTCCACATCCATAATATTGGGGATATGCAAAAGCCTTAATTTGGTGACCTTACTTGAAACATAGTTTGTTAGCCTCCTTGTTATTAATTTTTGCCGGGATTCTGATAACTTTATTTTTAACTGTAAAGCTCGTAGTTAACTTTTAAATCAGTTACATTACTTTTCAATATGTTCTCTCAGCTGAATAAAATGATTCCGTTTCCAGCAACGTACCGGAAGAATTATAAATTTTCGCAGTTGAGCATACTCGATATGTTCCACTAGCAACATAGTGATGCCCTTCAATGATAACACCGGCAAAACCGACTCCAGATTCACTCCATGATTTTATGGTAGACCATCCGCTACCGGTAGATTTCTGCAAAGAAACAGTCAATTCTGAGGAATACGAATTGCTTTGGGGCGTAACAAATCCTGAGCAAATAGCTTTCCCCCACGAGTCGATAGAGAGCCCCGCGCCCATTGACCATATAGCTGTAAACTGGGGAGCTATATCGCTTTCTGTGCTTAGTTTCGCAGTTTCTGCTGCGTAAACGGGAATGGCGGAGAAGATTAAAATAAATGACACAAGACTGATGATGATAAGTTTTTTCATAGAAAATCTCTTTGTATTGTCCTTTTACTTAATAAAGACAACTAAGGAGGATTTTTGCAACATATATTTTTAATTTTTTTTTTTTTATTTTATAAATTTTACGCCTTTGGCTATTTCAACCGCTTCTTCGGGACTTATTATTGTCTCCACAAAGAATAACCTGCCATCCATCTCCCAAACAACCGTTATAAGGGGATTTTTAACGACAAGTTTTCCGATATTGTCATTTATATTAACGGTTTCTACAAGAGAAGCATTTTCCGTGTCTACTGCGATGCTATTTGACGGGCTGCATTCCGTGTACATAATAAATAAGTTCTCATCCTTTTTATTACTAAATATTAACTTTTTGATGGATTCGGAAGAGGAAATACTGCTTACTTCATAGTCATCCGGTATATAAGTCGGCACGTAAGCATTTGTCCAGTTGACAACAAGGTTTTTACCGGCTGGATCACTATCGACACCATTTAATTGAAAAGAGGTATATTTTGATTCCACACTGATAAGGAAATTCAGTACCCTAATTCGAAAGGCCTGAACTGTTAGCATAGCTGTGGAAAACACAATTATAACAGCCAGCATAACAATAGCAACTCTGCTCAGCATTTTCATAAAACGCGGTTTTGGGGTATGAGATAAACGTTTTTTAGCATGAATGTCTAATAACTTGCTGAACTCTTTTATTTGAGTCTGTGAAGGCTGGTTTTTCGGATCCTTCTTTAGCTGTTCATTTTCCTCAACAAAAAGGCAGCCTTCCTTTTCGGCAGCATCGTACATCACCAGCTTGAACAAACTGTCTTCATATTCAGTATAAAGCTTTTGCCTGTTTTGTTCCGGGCTATTTTTCGACATAATCGCTCATCCCCCTTTCCATGAGCTTTTTTGCTTCTCTCCGTGCTCTTGTCAGATATTGCCGTACACTATCCGGGGAGATTGAAAGATTTTGTGCTATTTCTTCATCAGTCATTTCCAATAGATACTTAAAAAACAACAAGTTTTTTTGTTTTTCCGGGAACTTCAGAATAGCATTGCACAAAAAGTCTATTTCTTGTTGACGTACGAGCTTTTCCTCTAAATTCTCCGCAAGAGCAGGAATGCCTTCAGCCAGATCTTCTTCAACGCCAAAGTATGTATGCTTTTCCCGAACTTCTCTGTGCTTAATAAAATTGATTGCAACGCTTCTGGCCGTATAGACAACATAGGTGTTAGTTTTGCTAGAGTCGAAAGTACGTAATAATGAAACTTTTTCAATTAGTTTTATAAAACAGCCGTTAATCAAATCCTCGCTATTTGTCAAATCATTCGTTATACTGTAAATTGTCTTGCGAACAAGACCATAATAATTCTTATATAAATTAAGCATGAAAGCTTTGTCATCTTCGCCATCCATAGCTGCGAGCATAAGCATTATCATTATATCATACCTTCGCATTGTTATTTATATTATCGCTTCAATAATACTTGTTACTTGTTATTACTATTATACCAAATATTACCTTTGAAGGGAATAACTTTGGCCGAGAGTCTGCAGGAAAAATAAAATATATATTTAAAAATCTATTAAGCCCAGGCTGATCTTCAACGTATCGCGACAGAAGGCATGATCCTTTCATCAAATTCTGTAATCTTTTGCTGCAGCCGTTGCTTATCAATGGTAAAATAGTAGCGAGGTGCCAAAAAATGAATATAGCTCGGAAAAAAGAGAATTAAGAACATTGTTAATACCAAGAAAGGGGCATTTTTTTGGCGACTCTTTGCTGTAATTGCACTAATCGTACTGGCATGTGTTGGGCTAACAAACTCGCGAGGCAATGATGTAGTTAAAATAATTAAAAAAGGTCATGAAAATGAAGTATTGAGAAAAAATGAGTTAGATGAAGCGATGACACAAATCAGACAAAACAACCAGTTAGGTGCCGTAGGATGGCAGACGATCTATAGCAACGACAATAAAATTGCAATCTATACTTATACACATCTTTTAGCCATTGATGTTTCGAAAGGAAAGGAAAGTTTATACGGAGCCATCGATTTACAGGAACTTGGAACGAACTACATACAGGGTGATGTCATAACTTGCTTTTCATTCTCCCCCAATGGGGAGCATGTTGTAATTAATAACGCCGGCACAAGCAGCTTGCCGGAGAATGCCATGAAATGCATGTATTTATGCGCCGTAAGAAGCGGAAGCGTGAAAAAAATTGGTCAGGAAGACTACCATAACATCGTAGACGCTTGGTCGGACAATGGCTCTTATTATGCATATGCTACTAAAAAAGACGGGGAAAAAATATATATATCTTACATTCAACAACCTAAATTTTCCCAAATGCAATATTTGTAATGGCTGACGCTAATTCATAAAAAAAAAAGTAAAAAAAGTTGCTAAAACAGCGATAATTTCCATATTTTACCTGGTACTTTTGGTACGGTTCTA
>JAUSPO010000011.1 GCA_030656575.1 Bacillota bacterium | reverse complement strand
GTTCCTACAGCAAAAGTAAGGCACCCGTACCCAAACGAAAGGCTTTCACGTCACATACCCGAAGTAGGAGCCGTATGAGGTAGTTCCTCAAGTACGGATCTGTGCGGGGGGCGCCCGGCAACGGGCGTTCCTACCGCGATTATTGATCACTTTTTCGGGATCAATAGGACCGTCCCCCGATCCCGATTGAATAGTAAGGAGTGTTTTAATGGGTGAATATGAAGAAAATCTAATAATTGAGACTAAATATTTAGAGCAGACCCTTGCCGTTGTAAAAAATAAATTAGAAGAGAAACAGGATCAGATTGCGGAGAAAAAAGAGAAGTTACTTGCTTCAAGACGGGATATGTATGAAAATACGTCTCATTCTTCAAATGACTTTGATAAACTTTCCGAAATGGTTCAGCACCTGAATTCTCTGGAAGTACAAACGTATGACTATGAAGCAACGGTAAAATTAATAGAAAAATGCATGAAACAATTAAAATCTCCTTACTTTGCTAGAATAGACTTCATTGAAGATGGCACTGACAAGAAAAATGTCTACATTGGGGTTGGAAGTCTGACGGATGACAAAACTTATAATACCTATGTTTATGATTGGCGAGCACCCATATCAAGCATATTCTACCGCTATGAACTTGGAGAGGTCAGCTACCTGGCACCGTGTGGAACGGTAAAAGGTGAAGTTACGTTAAAGCGTCAATATGAAATTAAAAATGGTAAGCTGCAATATTTTTTTGATTCAAGTGTAAATGTTATGGATGATATGCTCAAAAAAGCACTATCAGGTAATGCATCGTCAAAAATGAAAATCATTGTGGAAACCATTCAAAGGGAACAGGACATCATTATACGTGACATTGAAAATGATGTTGTCATTGTTCAGGGCGTTTCGGGGAGTGGTAAAACCTCTGTAGCCTTGCACAGAGTAGCCTTTTTAATGTATCAGGGGCTTACTGAAAAACTCGAAAGAAATAACATCATCCTTATCTCCCCTAACTTATTATTTGGCCAGTATATATCAAATGTTTTACCTGAACTTGGTGAAGAGAACATTGCAACCCTTACTTTTGAGGATATTTTTGCAACCATTTTTGATGGCAAATACGACCTTATAAGTAGAAATTCATTACTCGAAGAAATAATAACTTCAGGTAATTCAAAGAAAAAATATCTCCTCAAGTCAAGTTTAGAGTTTAAGCTGTCAAAAACTTTCCTAACCATTTTTGAACGGTTTTTACGGCATTTTGAGCGTCGAATGATAGAGTTTAGCGATATTCATTTTAATGGCGAATCTGTTGCAGACCGCCACTTGTTAAAGGCAGACTTACTAAACAGGCAAAAAAGAATTATACCTCTTGAAAAACGCCTTAACCAAATCGAAACCCGAATCATGAACAGGCTGCAGGAACTTAGAAAAGACAGGTTAAAAAAGCTTGAAAAGTTTGTATCTGAGCAAACAGCTCATCCTTTGGATGCAAAAGCTTTTGCAAGGATGCTGGTAGCAAAGCAAAGTGCCGCTTTGAGGAAAACAATCTACAAATTCACAAAGATAGACTATTTATCCGTGTATAAGATATTGTTTAAGGACAAAGCCCTGTTTTATCGCCTTTCAAAGGGAATTGACCTGCCGCCTGATATGGAGCAGATATTGGATCAGACAAACAAGAACCTTAGTGCAGATAAATTGCGTTATGAAGATGCCATTTTGTTAATGTGTTTAAAAATAAAAATGAATGGCTCCAGTACTTTCACTGATATCAAACAGGTCGTGGTTGACGAAGCACAGGACTACTACCCCATGCATTTTGAAATATTAAAAATACTGTTTCCCAATGCAAAATATACGATTGTGGGTGACATTAACCAAACAATTGAAAAACGAGCGGATTTATCTATCTATGATCATATTAAATCAATCTTGAACAAGCAAAAAACCACAACCGTTTTTATGAGTAAAAGCTTTCGATCTTCCTTTGAGATAAACACATTCAGCGCAAAATTTATTGATAGTAATATTGCAATAGAAAGCATTGACAGGCATGGAAGCGCTCCTGAAATAGTGCGCAAATCGAGCAAAGATGAACTCGACGATGCCCTAATACGGGATATCAGGCAGTGCCAGGATTCGGGCTATTCCTCAATTGCTATTATCTGTAAAAGCTTGAAGCAAGCTAAAGAACTATACAGCAGGATAAATTGTAGAATTACAGTGGAATTAATAAATGAAGATACTGATGGTTCAATGGCGGAAGTGCTGATAATCCCCGTCCATATGGCCAAGGGGCTTGAATTTGATGCTGTATTAGTTTATAGCACGGACGAAAAAAACTATATGAATGCGGATGACAAGAGGCTAATGTATATTGCTTGCACAAGAGCTTTGCATAAGTTATCCCTATACTATACAGGCAATATCAGTAAATTCTTATAATGAAGAGTTGCATTGCCCATCCGGGTTAAGATTGGGTAAATTGGATGAAAGTCGGATGCATCGGAATGGATATTGTATGACATTTCCGGCAGGGGGGTGTGCTAGTAATAATACGAAATATGATATAATGATCAAGTGCAAAAAGAATACGAAGTTTCTTCTTTTCCGTTTGGAGGCCCATCAGTGAATGATCAGTTTTTTGCTTGGATAGAAGGAAAAAATCTTCACCTGACAGAGGACCAGAAAAGGGCAGTGCTTCATGATCGCGGGCCACTTCTCCTGCTGGCTGTCCCGGGAGCGGGGAAAACAACGGTACTTACTGTGCGGATCGCCTATTTAATCCTGGTCAGGGGGGCAGTGCCGAAACGTATCCTATGCCTGACTTTTAGTCGGGCGGCTGCCAACGAGATGCGGGAACGTTTTGGTCGGCACTTTGGGGAACGCATCAAAGGTCAGGTGCATTTTTCTACAATACATAGTTTTGCTTATAAAGTCGTAAGGGAGCTTTTTAAACAGCAAAGTGTCAGCTATCTGTTAATGGAAGAGCAAACGGGGGCCCAGAGCAAGAGCGGGGTGCTGCGCCGTTTATATGAAAAAGTAAATCTGGCACGTCCTAACGATGAACAATTAGATGATTTGCAAAATGCTATTTGCTATGTTAAAAACAGGCTCTGTGCACCGGGAGAGCTGGAGGATCCTCCCGCAGGAAATTTTGAGATGCTTTATCAGGCCTACGAAGAGTATAAACTGCAGCACCAGCCCCAGTTCATTGATTATGATGATATGTTATCGCTCGCTTATCACGGATTGCTGGAAAATCCCCGTCTGCTTAAAGCATACCGGCAGCAGATGGACTACGTCCTTACCGACGAAAGTCAGGATACATCATTGCTGCAGCATAAGCTGATCGAACTAATCGCTCAACCAGAAGGAAATATCTTTGTCGTTGGTGACGACGATCAAAGCATTTTTGGCTTCCGGGCAGCTGAGCCACAGTATCTGTTGGATTTTCCAAAGGTTTATGCTCAAGCGCAGGTTTGCCGGATGGAAGAAAATTTCCGTTCCACGCCGCAGATCGTTGCTGCGGCCTGCCGTTTTATCCGGCAAAATAAAGTGCGTTTTGATAAAGAAATGATTACCAGAAATCCTGATGGGGAAGTTCTGCGCATTAAGCAATTCAAAAATGTTGAGGAGCAGAACGGGTTTATCCGGGAAGAACTGCAAAGGAACAGGAATTTTGCCGGTGTGGGCGTGCTTTTCCGCAACAACCTATCCGCTATTAGCTTTGTCCAGGAGTTAGACCTCGGTGGAATACCCTTTTACCTGAGAGAATCCGGCAAAGAGCGATTTTTCCAGCATTGGACCCTAAACGATCTTCTTAATTATCTGCGTTTCTCTTACAATGACAGAAATCTGCCCGTATTCGAAAAAATTTGCACCAAACTGTACGTGTACATAGGTAGGTCTCAACTGGAAGGCCTGGAAGGGATCCGTACCGAGCGCTCTATCTTGGAGCTGCTGGCGGAACTGCCCGAACTTCCTGATAAACGGCGAAAGGAATATCTGGAGCTAAAAGAACAATTTTGTCGTTTAAATTCATTACCCCCCCTCGAAGCTATCCAGTTTATTCGCTCCACAATGAACTATAATAAAGTTATAGGCCGAATCTGCGAGCAATTGGGGCTTGCCCGGGAATATCCTGAAAGCATCCTGGGCATTCTGGAGAGCATTGCTGCCCAGGAAAAGACCCTGCCCGATTTTGCCAACCGTTTGGTCTATCTGGATAAACTCATCAAAAATTCGTCTAAAAATAAAAACACAAATGCGGTAACTCTTTCTACAATCCACTCTGCTAAAGGACTGGAATGGGAACAAGTATATCTGGTGGATCTTGTTGAAGGGATAATTCCGGATCGGCAGGCAGTGGAGTCTCAAGGAACCAACCCAGCCCGCTTGGAAGAAGAGCGGCGTCTTTTTTATGTGGGCATGACCCGGGCTAAACGTGCTTTAACACTTTGTGTTCCCAGTAACTATCTTAGTAAGTACGCCGCTGCATCAAGTTTTGTCGGTGCCATACAGAAAATTCTGGGTGGTAAGAATCCAACGATGGACAAACAGACTCCGACGGATGATTTTGGAGCTGGGCTGGTAGTGATTCATAATAAATTTGGTGAGGGTGTGATTACCTCAGAACGAGAAGATTCCCTGACTGTACGTTTTAGAGATGGTAAGGAGCGGATTTTCTCGAGAAAGCTCTGTGTTAAAAAAAACTTGTTGCGGGCAAAGTAAGTTAAGAGTGATCCACGTGATCCTGATGATGGGAGATAATGTTATACTATATCGTGAAATGGGTAGAACAGGAGATAAGGTCTCTATTTTAGGCTATGGATGCATGCGTTTTCCCAAAAAGAACAGAAAGATTGATGAACGGACAGAAAAGCAAATTACTTCTGCTATCGAGCAGGGGGTTAACTATTTTGATACAGCTTATCGAGGAGAACATCCGCATTGCACAAAATGCATATCCCCAATCACTTTCCGGCAATGAACTGAAACTGATTGAGGATGTGAAAATCACTCTTGCCAGGGTGATGAAGTTGGGTTGCACCGGGTGTGGATATTGTATGCCATGTCCTGCAGGGATAGATATTCCCACTTGTTTTAACTGTTATAATAGCAAGCACCTGTTTGGTGAAAGAATATATCATTTTGCATACCTGGTTTATACTGGCGGAATGGATGGAGGAAACCCTTCATATGCTTCCTTGTGCAGGGATTGTGCAAAATGTGAAGAGCATTGTCCACAGGGTTTGCCTATTCGCAATCATATGAAGGTAGTTTCAAAGGATATGGAGAGCTTTTATTTTAAGCCTGTTGTTGGTTTGGTCCGCGGATATTACAAGATTCGAAAGCTGTTGAAACGGGAAAAGAAAAGGCAATAATTATGAATAAAACAGACGCTGCTTTTTAGCAGCGCCATCGGAGGCCTCAAAATAGTCTGCGCAGACAGGAGTTAACTATATAGTATTTCTGTATTTTCAGAATAGAAGAGGGGAATAGGAAGTTGTTTCATTTAATTTTTAGCATTTTCCTTGCAATATACGTAGGATTAAACTATTATATCGGTCTTCGGGGATGGCAGTTAGTTGGCAGCAGGGTATATTTTCTGGATATCAAAATTTATTGGGTCGTTTTTGCTGTTATTGTCCTCTTCTGTATTGTTGGCATTGCGGCGAATAAGTTTTTACCGCGCCCTCTGCGGAGCAGTTTGTATCTTGTAAGTTCCTACTGGCTGGCTGCCATGGTTTATATTATTGGTATTCTTGTTATTTTTGATCTTGTGCGGCTTTTGGACAGATGGGCAGGCTTTTTGCCAGAGGCAATAAAAAGCAATTCTGTTTTCCCTTTCATACTGGGGTTGGGTGTTATTATTTTTGTGACAGCTTTAATGGTCTATGGGACGTTGAATGCAAGGAATCTGAAAGTAACATCATACAATATTACAATTCCCAAACAGGCGGGCTCTTTAAAACAGCTTCATATTGCCATGATATCTGACACACATTTGGGATCGATTAATGATAAAAGACAGAGAAAGATCATTGAAACTGTTAACAGTTTAAACCCTGATATTGTTTTGGTCCCGGGGGATATCATTGATGACATTACATTTTTTGAACACCAGGGAATTGCGAGTGATTTCCAAACAATAAAAAGTAAATACGGGATTTATGCATCCTTTGGAAATCATGATTATTCAAGCAAAGATCTGGAATTGATCATAGACCGGCTGAACAATGCCGGAATTAACCTGCTAAGAGACAGCAGTGTAAAAGTGGATGAAAGTTTTTACATCATAGGCCGCGAAGATAATTTTTATGGAATAATAAACGAGAAAAAGCGTATAGAATTATGGAAACTGATGGAGGGAATGGAACTTGAACTGCCCGTAATTTTGCTGGATCATCAGCCTAAAAACCTTGAGGAGGCTAAAAATGCCGGAGTAGATCTCCAATTATCAGGGCATACCCATAGAGGACAATTTTTCCCATTTAATCTTATCACAAGAAAAGTCTTTCGAGTGGATTATGGATATCTGAGAACAGGAAGTTTACAAGTTATTGTATCCAACGGTGCAGGTACTTGGGGCCCTCCTATACGTATTGGCAGTTCATCCGAAGTGGTTGATATTTTAGTAAATTTTAGATAGGTCAATGGTACACGTTTGTAAGATCTCTATTGACACGAAAAATGGTTAATCGAATAGGCCATATTCAAGGGCCTTTTTTTGCGCAGCGAGTTTAGCTCTAAATCTCAGAAAAAACACTGCTTAATGGTATCTCCAGGCCCTCAAATACTGTTGATTTAATTGTATCTCCTTCCCCAAAGGTTTGTAAATCTCCTATATCTCTTTCTTGAGAAAAGGAGTATTGAATAATACTTTTGCTTTCCAAATTTACAATCCAGTATTCTGAAACACCGCTTTTCATGTATAGGTTTAATTTTGTGACCATATCTTTACCTTTAGTCGTTGGAGATAATATTTCCACAACCAGTGTCGGTATGCCCTCATACTTGCTGTCCTCATTGACCTTGTCTTCATCGCAGATCACAATAACATCCGGCTGCACAACATTTGGATCTTCTTCGAACTTAGTCGCAAAACCGAAAAGCCTCACATCTAATGGCGCTGTTAATGATCGACAGGGCTTTCCTCTAAAATAGTTATTAAAGTGCCATGCTATTTCGTTCACCACAACCTGATGGTTAAATCTTGGTGAAGCCAACAGATATATCTCACCATCGATCAGTTCATACCTTTGATCAGATGAATTAACCAGATCCATATATTCATCATAGCTAACTCTTTTTGTGGATCTATATCTTCCTGATTCTTCGTGAACAAGAAAATGGTCAGGTTCACGATAATGGATGAGCTTGGCTACGCTCTTTCCGTTTTTAGTAATAATAATATCTTCCTTCTCTGCCAGGGAAAGATATTTTCCAAAAGCATTCTGTAAATCCGTTGTATTAATACGCATCAGATCACCACATTTCTTAGAGTAGCTATTATAATAATAATTATTATTAGCTATTTTGTCAATGCGTATTAGCTACTTAATGCACACAGATTGATGGGGTTAATAGGATCGTACCCGTAATAATCTCGCACCCAGGCAAAAGGGTTCAATAGGACCGTCACCCAGTTCGCCCGTGATCCTCTTGATAATCGATTTTGTAAATGCTATAATGATAATAATATTTAGAAAAGAGGTAGCAGAGTGTTTATTGTTAAGATGAGACTTCGTTATTTAGTTTAATACAAATAACTAAATAAAAGTAAGGTTTGATAGTGTTTATTAATTTAGGCTGTTTTGATCTACCTTATTTGAGGATTCTTGCAATGAACATTCGTACACTTTAAATACGTTTTTTATGATAGACATTATGCATGGGCTGTCATGGTGCAGTTATTGATGTTCTATATTTTATAAGAGTATATAAGGGTTGCAGATGGAATGTTCATTTGCAACCTTTTATGTTAATGAGAAATTCCACCTACGCTATGCTTAGAGGTGGGGTCTTATACCCAAAAGAAAATTCAAGATAAAAAAATAGCAATTTAAAGGGAGAGAATATTATGGAACAAAGACAAAGGGCGATTTTAGTAGATGTAAATATAAATAATCAATCTAATTTTCAAGAATCAATGGAGGAATTGAAAAATTTAATAATTGCTTGTGAGTTTGAGGTCGTTGGTAAGGTAGAGCAGAATTTAAAGGCTGTCAATAAAGCATTTTACATTGGTTCGGGTAAAGTCAATGAAGTTATATTTTTAATAGAGGAGACGGAAGCGGATATTTTGATTTTCGATAATGAACTCACTTCATCTCAACTACGAAATCTTGAAAAAGCCTTAGGACGTAAAATCATGGATAGGACATCCCTTATTTTGGAAATATTTGCTAAGCGAGCGAAGACAAGAGAAGCTAAACTACAAGTAGAGGTAGCTTGTCTTCAGTATATGCTGCCAAGGCTTGTAGGTTCAAATCTATCTCTAGGACGACAAAGTGGAGGGGTAGGCACTAAAAACAGAGGAGCGGGAGAAAAGAAATTAGTTCTCGACCGTAGAAATATTGAGGACAAATAGAGGTCGTAAATGAGACTCTAATTCAAATAGGGGCTGAAGATCTACCAACCATCTATGTATACAATAAAGCCGATTTAACTACATTGAAGATACCTTTTATGGATGCTGAAAAAGTATATCTTTCAGCTAAGAATAAAGTAGGAGTAGTGGAGTTATCACAATTTATCAGTAAAGTGATATTTAAAGAATATCTAGAGTGCAAAATGCTGATTCCCTATGATCAAGGGAAGATTGTAAATTATTTTAATGAAAATGCTTATGTAAAATCAACGAGTTATCACGATGATGGGACGCTGCTAACCATAGAATGTAGAGAAAGTGATTATAGGCGATATGAGCAATTTGTCTTTATTGAAGAGTACTAAATTGTAAACGAATTAAATAACCGGGAACGAAAAGTCAGTTACATTCGTCTAATAGTTGAAAAGCAGCTAAGACTATTTAGAAACGGGTGGTTTATATGAAAAAACCATTTTTAATGTTGATATTTATGTTGTTCACAGTAACAATATTTGTTGGTTGCATTCCTAATGTGGGTGAAGATCCTTCCAAAAGTGATGAACCTGGTATGATAGGATACGTTATGAGTAGAGAAGATGATAGAATCCTTGTAATTAATCCAGAGGCATATGACTTTAGTGCAACTGGTGGGATTTCCGAATATTATGATGCCATATGGTGTTGGAGCTTACGCTCTTTGGCCAGGTTCTGCTCAGGTTTGTTGGCCGCACAAACAGCTTGGTTTCCATGTCCGATTATAGGTAATGGCGTTCCCTTATAATCGGACATGGAAATTAGGATTAGGCGTCAAACTCGCT
>JAUSPO010000010.1 GCA_030656575.1 Bacillota bacterium | reverse complement strand
ATCCTTTACTATAGCTGTATATAGCCAGCCCTCATCTGTCCAAACGTATGTAATATCTCCTACCCAGACGGTATTCGGCAGGTCTACGTTGAAATCTTGCTCTAACAAGTTTGGTGCTACTGGTAAATTGTGATTGCTGTTTCTGTGCCCCCAGGGCCATCGTACGTGCCCGGGTTACGCTCTCCAGGGTTTCCCTTTCGTGTTCCATATACCCCTTAACCGTATTCACCAGGTTGGGAATAAGATCTGCACGGCGTTTGAGCTGAACATCTATTTGCGCCCAGGCATTCTGCACCATGTTGCGCGCTACTATCAGACGGTTGTAAAACAACACCAGAAATACTCCCAAAAGCAGCAGCAAAAAAAACATTGCCATTATAATGATCAGCAATCCTCCCACTGTTCCACCATCCTTTATTTTGAATTGAAATTAAGTTAGCATGGAAATTAAAGGGCATATTCATCTTCCTTGTGTTTCCATGTACCTGAATTCTAATTTAATAACCCGTTTTTGTATATCACCCTTTAAGGGTGAATTGGGTACAAATGCAAAAAAACGCTGTCAGAGCGTTTTTATCCTGAATATTTCTTTTGGGTTTAAAAGCCCCACCTTTAAGCATAGCGTAGGAGGGACTTTTCAATCAGGTGGAGTAGACTCTCCACCTGATTTCCCGATGTTTCAGCCTTGCTGGAACGAGTTCACAGGATGGCTTAATCCATCCCCAACTTATGGACCTTAGAATATAAACTATCTTTCCTTAAAGAGGCCTTTTACCAGGATCAGGGGGGTGCCCGCATCGGCAGAGCCGCTTACCAGGTCGGCAAGGCTGGCGATCAAATCCTCCAGTTTGCGGGGAGTCGTCCCCTGATTGGCGATTTCGTGCTGGCCATAACCCTTTTTTTTGGTAGCAGCCAGTATTTCCTCTATCTAACCTAAGTTAATTGCTTCTCGTTTACATTCCACCACATCACGGCCAGCTTATAGGAGACTTTTTCTTCTATGCAGCCACTTATACTTCTGGTTTGGATGGATTTCTTGATTACCTCATCTACGGCAGGGCCTTCTTTTCCAAAGATTTTAAAGTAGGCACGATAATTTTGCAGCACTGTTTCTGCTTCTTCCAGATAAGAGTACTTTTGCTCAACGAAGCTTAGCTGGGGGAAATAACCTTCCAGGTAAAGGATGTTAAAAGGGAAAGAAATATCAAAGGTGTTACCATGCAGTTTCTCGCCCATGATTTCTTCCCAGAGAAGCTGGCGTAGGGTAGGACTTACTTTCCCGGCGTAGCAGATAAGCATGCAGCAACTACTGGAGGCTTCGTTCATTTTCATGAGGGTTTTAAAATTGTTTATGGCGGGAGAATTTGCTGCAAGAACAAAGTCATATTCCATCCCGCATTGAAAATCATCCCAATCTGCCTGTATAGGATGTATGTTGTTTAGCTTTTCTTTGGATGCATCGCTTCGGAGCATTTCCAGCATCCCTGCTGAAGTATCAAGGGCTTCAACTTCCCCTGAGATTTCTCCAAGCGGAAGGGCAAAGGTTCCCGGCCCGCAGCCTATATCAAGTATACGTGATTTTTCATCTAAAAGGCCCTCTTCCTTCCAGGAAGAAACCATCTTGCGGCATGCAGGCCTTAAGGCCCTGCAGATCTTAAGATATGAAGGGGCAAAAAGGTCCCAAAAGACCTGCCAGGCAGCCGGGTCTTTCTCCATGCTGCACAGGGAAGAATTTTTCCTTGTTTGCTGCCAGGCCCTGTCGTAATAGTCGCTATCAGGAAGCTTCAAGGTATATAAGTCTCCTTTCTGTTCAAACCGCTAATAGTCACCATGCAAGGTGACAGCTTACCATATGCCCGTTCCCAACATCTTTTAGCTCCGGTTCTATGGTTTTGCATTGATCAGCGGCATGGGGGCATCTGGTGTGGAATCTGCAGCCTGGCGGTGGATCTGTGGGGCTTGGCATTTCGCCGGACAGCATGATTCGGCTGCGTTTGATTTCCGGGTCAGGGATTGTAACCGCTGCAAGAAGTGTTTGTGTGTAGGGGTGCCGGGGGGCCTTAAATATGCATTCGTTTGGACCCATCTCCACAATTTTTCCCAGATACATCACGGCAACACTGTCGCATAAAAACCTGACAGTGCTTAAATCGTGAGCTATGAAAAGGTAGGTAAGCCCCAGTCTTTCCTGTAAATCTTTCATCAGGTTGAGTATCTGGGCACGCATGGAGACATCCAAAGAAGATACCGGTTCGTCAGCGACGATAAAGAGGGGATTTAGAGCAAGCGCCCTGGCAATCCCAACCCTTTGCCTCTGACCTCCACTGAACTCATGGGGGAATCTGCCTGCATGTCCCGGGCTTAGACCGACCAGCTTCATCAGTTCCGAGACTTTTTCTTTTCTTTCCCTTTTTCCTCCAATACCGTGTATTTCCAGCGGTTCAGAGATTATATCTCCCACATTCATGCGCATGTTCAGGGATGAGAAGGGATCCTGAAAGATCACCTGCATCTCACGCCTTAGTTTTTGCAGTTCCTTTTTCCCAAGATCAAATATGGAACGCCCCCTGAAGAATGCCTCGCCTGCCGTAGGCTCCAGAAGACGCAGAAGAAGCCTTCCCGTCGTGGATTTTCCACAACCGGATTCCCCTACCAGGCCAAAGGTCTCCCCTCTTGGAATGGAAAAGCTTATCCCGTCAACGGCATGAACCGCTTTGTCCCTTCTGGAAAAGAAGCTGTTTGAGTGGAAATGTTTTTTCAGGTTTTTTGCTTCTACAAGTATTTCCTGCAATATTATAACACCTTCTTGTTTAAGTTGAACAATACTTCCAACAGCTTACAAAATGCTCAGGTTCAATTTCTACAGGTAGAGGTTTCTTTCTGTGGCATATTGCTTCGTGTTCCTGACACCTGGGGTTAAACAGGCAGCCTCCAGGAGGGTGTGCTAAGTTGGGAACCGCTCCGGTTATGCTCTCAAGCCGGTCAACGTTTAAGTCAATCCTGGGAATAGAGTTAAGCAGCCCCCGCGTGTAGGGATGCATGGGTTTTTTAAAAATTGCTCTTGTGGATGCCCTTTCAACAATATTACCAGCATACATTACGGAAACCATGTCACATAATTCGGCCACGATACCAAAATCGTGCGTGATCAAAAGCATGGAGGTGTTTAGTTCTCTGATCAGTTCCTTAAGGAGTTCCAGTATCTGGGCTTGTATGGTAACATCCAGAGCAGTAGTTGGTTCGTCGGCGATCAAAAGTGAAGGATTACAGGAGAGCGCCATGGCGATCATGACCCTCTGCCGCATTCCGCCGCTTAGTTGATGGGGATAATTCCTCGCTCTGGCAGATGGAGAGGGAATCCCCACCAGTTCCATCATTCTGACAGCTTCTTTTTGTGCATCCTGGCGGCTGAGCCCCTGGTGCAGTCTGATAGCCTCTTCTATCTGTTTCCCTGACCGTAGGACGGGATTTAATGAGCTGAGAGGCTCCTGAAAGATCATGGATATTTTTTCCCCCCTGATTTTACTCATTTCACGGGGGGTTTTCAGGAGCAGGTCTTCACCTTCAAAAATTATTTTCCCGCCAACGGTTTTGCCTGGACGGGGGAGCAGTTTCATAATGGAGAGAGCTGTAACAGATTTTCCGCAACCTGATTCTCCAACCAAGCCTTCCGTTTTTCCATGGTCTATGGAGAGATCTATGCCATCAACTGCCCTGACCAGGCCATTGCCTGTAAAAAAATGGGTGCGAAGATCGCGTATGTTCAATAGTGTCATGGAGTCTCCTCCTTAACCCGTTTCTTTTAACCACGGGTCCAAAGCATCTCTGAGTCCATCGCCCAGGAAATTGAAAGCAAGTACGGTGATCATGATCGCCAAGCCCGGAAAGACAGTCATATGGGGTGCTGTGCGCATAAAAAGACGTCCCGCATTGAGCATGGAGCCCCACTCCGCATCGGGCGGCTGGACTCCCAGGCCCATGAAACTCAAGGCAGCAGCTGCCAAAATAACGTGGGCCATCCCCAGTGTAGCCATCACGATTACGGGCGCCATGACATTGGGTAAAATGTGGCGAAACATGATGCGGCTGTCGCTGGCACCAAGTGACCTGGCCGCTTCCACGAATTCTCTTTCTTTAACGGATAGTACGGCTCCCCGCACCACCCTTGCATATCCAGTCCATCCGATCACTGACATGGCGAACATAATATTAAAGAGGGAGGGGCCCAGTATCCCCGCGATTACCAGTGCCAGTATAATGCCTGGAAAAGCAAGCAGGACATCTACACACCTCATGATTATCTCATCGATTATCCCGCCCCGGTAGCCTGCAATCGCCCCGAGCGCAACTCCCACCGTTGACGTTATTGCCACAACGAAGAACCCCACCAGCAGCGTAATCCTTGAACCGAAAACGAGTCTGCTGAACAGACAGCGGCCCAGGTTATCGGTTCCCATCAGGTAACCGTCGCCCGGAGAAAGCAAACGGTGGGCTAAGTGCAGTTTGTCAGGGTCGTGAGGAGCAATTAAGGGGGCAAATAAGGCAATGAAACAGAGCGCTGTAATAATAACCAACCCTGTAATCGCCAGTTTATGTTTTTTCAGCCTCTTGATCATTTCAAGGAAAGGAGGCCCGCTTTCCACAATTTTAATTACTAGATCATGCATTACTTAACCTCGTAACGTATTCTTGGATCCAGCCAGGCATAGGAAATATCAATGATCAGGTTCACGATCACGTACATTACGGCAATGAGAAAAACGCAGCCTTGAATCACGGGAAAATCCCTGGCATAGATGGCATCAAAGAGCAGCCTTCCCAAGCCCGGCCAGGCAAAGATAACCTCCACTACAACCGCACCCTCCAATAGGGCGCCAAACTGCAGGCCCACAACAGTAACCACCGGGATGAGGGCATTTTTAAGTGCGTGCCTGTTAATAACCGCCGTTTCTATCAGACCCTTGGATCTGGCTGTTCTTATATAGTCCTGCTTGAGGATTTCAAGGATGCTGGATCTGGTCAGCCGGGCCGTAACAGCAGCAATGCCTGTCCCCAGAGTTAAAGCCGGGAGAATAAGTTGTGTTATTTCCCCGCGACCATAAACGGGAAGCCAGCCGAAATTCACGGAAAACACTAGGATGAGCAGCAGACCCAGCCAAAAGTTTGGCATGGAGACCCCCAGCATGGCTCCCACCATGCTAACACTGTCCATAATGGAATACTGTTTCACGGCAGATATTACTCCCACGGGAATGGCTATGACCAAAGATACGAGCATGGCCGTCAGGGCAAGCTCAGCCGTGGCCGGAAGCTTGGTCATGATTTCATTCCAGACGGGGCGGCCGGTGCTGGAAGAGCTCCCGAAATCGCCCTGAAGGACACCAGCTATCCAGCGGAAATACTGGATAAAAATGGGCCTGTCAAGGCCCATTTCCCTTCTCACCAGTTCAACAGTCTCTGTTGTAACATTTTCGCCGAATTTTTTTTCGGCGATTATTTCTGCAGGGTCCCCCGGCACAAAGTGCATCAGGGAAAAAGTGATTATGGAAACACAAAGCAGGATAAAAAACATGGCGCAAAACCTGCGTAAAAGGTAGTGTGTCACCCTTAGATCACCTGCCCTGTTTCATGATAACTGTCAAAAATAATAAGCATTTACTGTACGCTTTCCACATAGATTTCCTCCCAGTTCATGGTAAACCAGGGATGAAGCTTGTATCCTTTAATATTGCTTCTTACCGCATTGATCAGAACTTCATCGTAGATGGGGATGATAGGGACTTCTATAGAGGCGATTTCCTGTATTTGATAAGCCAGTTCCTTCGCCGCATTTTCATCAGTGGTCATCAACAGTGTTTCAATTAACTGGTCAATTTGCTGGTTGTTAAAGAAAATTCCCATGGCAGCAGAATTTTCCCCTTTGGAATGGAGCCATTCGTGTAGACGTGACTGGGGAGATATTCCTGCCCAGGGACGTATGGACATGTTTGCTTCTCCTTTTTTAAGGGTTTCTCTCCAAAGTCCCGCTTCAACAACTTCGATCTCCACACCTATTCCCACATCCCGTAACTGGGCCTGTACAATCTCTGCAATGGTACCGTAGGGCCAACGTCCCACCAGTGCAGAAGATAAAAGAAATTTAACCCGCAATTCCTGCCCGTTTTTTTGCAGTATCCCGCTGCCGGAATCCATCCACCCAGCTTGCTCTAACAGTTCCCTTGCTTTGTCAGGGTCGTTGTATTTATAAAGGGCATCCCCATGCATCCAGTTCTTTTCTGAATGTGGAGTAACTGTGGTCATGACCTTACCATAACCTTCAAGGGCATACTGGATAATGCTTTCCGGATCGACAGCATACATTACTGCTTTTCTTACCTGTTGATCATTAAACGGCCATTCCCTGGTGTTCAGAGTCATGTAATGGGGAACAGCTCCGGGAATGCTTAGCACCTCTATCTCAGGGTGCAAATTAAGTGTGGGAACCTGCTCTGGCAGTACTCCTCCCGTATCAATGATCATGTCTATTTCTCCTGCTTCAAGAGCCATCATTCTCGTGGTAGGATCCGGGATATACTTAAGAGTAACACGTTCAAGTTTTGGGGTTCCTCCCCAGTAGCTGTCGTTTCTTGCCAGCACCATCTCTTCGCCTGGTGTCCAGCTTTCCCTGGAAAATGGCCCCGTCCCTATGGGTTCTTCTATAGTTCCGTCTTCATTTACAGCGTCGGGGCTGATCATTGCAGAACCAGCCCAGCCTAGTGAATAGAGAAAAGGGGCGAAAGGTTCGCTGTGAGTAACCTCAATTTTCAGTTCATCCAGAGCTTCTATCTTTTCCACTGGCCCAAACCGTCCCGGTGACATCTCTGAAATTCTCCATAAATTATGTATAACAGCATCGGAGTTAAAAGGGGTACCATCATGAAATTGTACGCCTTCCCGCAGTTGAATGGTCCAGGTTAACCCGTCTCCCGAAGCATTCCATTGGACTGCCAGCCCGGGTATCAACCCCAATTCCAGGTCCTGAAAAATTAATGGTTCAAGTACCCGCGTCAGTGGAGGGTGTGCACCGTAACCGTATATTTCGCCAGGATCCCTTCCTAATCCTGCAACAACTTGCTGTACAGCTGCCAGCTCTTTAGGCACCTCTTGTTCTTTGGGTTCATCCTGTGGTGTGCCTGCTGGTTGATTTCCGCAGCCTGTGAATACGCCGGTGATCATCAGAAAGCACAGTGTTAAAATCGTTAACCTTTTTAACATTTCTTCATCTCCTTTGGGTAATAAAGTAATTATTTTGAATTAGTGTTACGAAAAATAGATTTTGTGTTACTATATTTATTTATTCAAGATACTATAAATAAATTCCTGCCTGAAGAAAATGTTTTTTTAGATATTTTTATTATAAATAGCAGAAATTACAGCATCTTTATATAAATGCTGTTTCTTTATTAGGAAGACATAAAGGTTTTTGGAATTGCGTCACGAATTAGTAAATAGGTTTTGGTGAGGAGGGTTAAAAAATGCTGGAGTATGTGCAGTTGAATTTACGGGAAGTGGAGAAGCTGGATAGGGATAAAACTATCTTTTTAATGGCCGTAAGCCCTGTTGAAGTTCACGGTCCCCATCTGCCCCTGGGAACAGATGTTTTTGTTGCCGAAGAACTGCAGCGGCGCTACGGAGAGGCATTGCACAGGGAATACCCTGACTATACGTTAGTGAAACTGCCCCCTCTTTTTTTGGGTTCAGATGCCCTGCCTGTAAAAGGTTCTCTTTCCATACCCGCGCCACTGCTGAGAGGAGTGCTGATTTCACTGGCAGGAGGGCTGGCAAAGCAGGGCTTCCGTTATCTCTTTCTCTCTGATAATCATGGTGGACCACGTCATCAGCAGGCCACGGAATCTGCAGCCAGGAAGGTCTGGAAGAATTATGGTTTTCAGATGATCAATCCCTTTGGTCTTGTATTTCGTCTCATGGTCCAGCATGAGGAGAAGTTTTTGGAAGAAACCGGACTCGCTCCGGGCTTTTGTGGGGATGATGCTGATTCACATGCAGGATGTAACGAAACTTCCTTAATGCTCGTAACCCGACCTGAATGTGTCAGTGAGGATTACAGGGACGTGTCGCCTTCCCTTCCTCCTGGCCCAAATCGGCTGGTTATGGCTTTATCACGTTTATTAAGTGTGTTCTCTCCAAAACTGGGAAAGGACCTCAACCATCTTGCAAACCTTCTTGCCTGGGTAAATGATGCCCAGATGCTCCCTTATATGGGGATTCCCGGCGAGGCATCAAAAGAGGCGGGGGAGGCTATGCTGCAGGCCCGGCTCAATGTGGCCATGAGATTATTTCGCTCTGCATTAAAAGGAGAGAAGGTACACATTTCCCCCATGCTTTGGGCACTGCGCTTCCTGCAGCATTTACCTGAGTAAAAGAATGTATAACAAAATAGACAGAAAACAGGAGCCTGAAAAAAAATGTGGGTTATTCGAAGTGCTATGAATTCTCCACTATCTGACCCCTGTTTCCCAAACTTTATAAAAACTATAACATAGTAGAGCCTGGTTACTTTTTCTTTAACATATCAATAAACTCATTAAGCATGCCGTCTAACTCCTGCCCTTTTTGGACGAGTTCTTCTGTTACAGTATCTCCTGTGTTTTTGAATAGCCCCTGCAGACTTCCTTTTAGTTTTTCCGTAGTTTGCGTGAGCTGTTTCATATTAAATTCCATATTAATCACCTCCATTTTAAGTTTTCCCCGCATTTTACTCCAATATCCATAATATACAACGCATTTTTTTGTGTCAGGCTTGCACTAAAGGTTGTAAGGAGTTATAATATAAAAGTGCTTATTTAACATATAGTTTAAGAAACAACTGTGCGGGTGTAGCTCATTGGTAGAGCCCTGGCCTTCCAAGCCAGTCGTGTGGGTTCGATTCCCATCACCCGCTCCATTTATTTACTTTCATACCGAAGGCCCATTGGTGGAAGCGGGTTCTCTTCATGCCGGTAATCCCTGGCCTATGGCTGCGGTTAATGACCTTCTTGCCCTCAATTGGGGAGCGATAGATTTCCTTAGCCGGGTTAAGATGGATAACGGACTTGCCTGCGAAACGGTTCATCCCATAAAGGGTTGTGCTTCCACGGGGCTTGCATTTGCATCGTCGGCCGGTTTCCTGGCGCATGCTATCTGTTGGCGCATGAAAGGTAAGAATGAGTTCTTTTCTTAAGGGCAGTCTCTATCCTGATTGTCGTTGCTGCTGTGGTTGAGGTAAATTCCGGGGAAATACTTTTCATATAATTCCGGGTTTTTGTCGCCAAGGTAGGGGTGTGCAGCCCGGAGTTCATGTAAAGCTTCCAGATCCAGGTCTGCTGTGACAAGATCAGTATTAATATGGCTTAAGGACTCAGCAAGGATTCCATCTTTTTTTGGTGTAAGATCAATGGGCGCAAAAATGCCTGCCTTCCCTGTAAAATTAAAACCAAGAAAACTTCCCACCAGGGCGCTTCTAATACCATAGACGAGGGTTTCCTGCACCCGGGGCCAGATACCGCGCAGGGCCAGATAAAAATGATAGGGCTCAGCATTGGCTATGGGGACCATGACGATCTCTGCACCCATGAGCTGGAGAATGCGAAATGTTTCAAAATAGGTGGCGTCCATACAGACAGGCATGGAAAGATTCCCGATGGGGGTCTGAAAGACATGGAAACGTTCTCCACTGTTTATCCCCCATTTTTGCTCCGTTGGAAATAGATGGACCTTGTCCTGTGTGCCCAAAAGGTTTCCGTCAGGGCCGAAGAGATAAGAGCGGTTTACCACTTTTTCCCCATCCGGATGCAAAAAACTCCCGGCCATAATATATACGTTGTATTTGGCTGCCAGCAGCGAAAAGATCGTGCGGGCAGCTTTTTCAATAACCGGCCCCACGAAGCACAATACATCGAGGACGGATAGCTGGCCGGTTCTTCCTTCTAAACTTGTTTCTCCTTTTCCTGCAAGCTTTTTTATTCCCGGAAGCATTCCCAGCAGTTGTATGCCGTTATTTTCGGGGAAAACTACTAAATGGGCTTCCATCTGTACGGCCTTTTCCACCTGTAGGCGCATCTGTTCTGCATAATGGAGGGGCTCTGTATAAAGTTCCAGTTTTTGCTGAACCGCAACGGCGCGGATCTTTCTGCGGTCGATCCTCATTTCCCTGCCCTTTACCACAGAACTCTTCCCTTGCAGGTATCGCTGAAAACGTGCAGACCGCGTTTTCCAGAAAAGATAATGGAGGAGGAGCCGCTCTTTCCAGGAACTTAACAATTATTTCACCTCCTGCTTTTGAATCGATGCGTAAATTTGTGGGAAATAGTGTCGGTAGGCTTCCCGGTTTAAAAATGATAAGAGGGGATAATTTTGGATGACCTTTTCCCTGGCAGTAAAATCAAGGTGGGCGCTGACCCATTCTTGACCGGTTTTTCCCAGGGCAAGATAGCCGCTTTTTCCTTCTGTCATTTCACAGGGGGCGTGAACAGCGCTTTGAGCTGAGAAGCTTTCCCCACCAATGCGGGCAGTGAGCTGACTTTCCACGCAGAAAAACTGGTTCTGCTGGACTTCCCGCCACATTCCCGACAGCTGCCGCCATGAAGAACTATGGTCCGTATCTAAAGCTCCCGGGTGGCAGATAATTTCTGCGCCCTGCAGGGCCAGGATACGGCTTACTTCCGGGTACCAGGCATCGTTCCCCACAACAATACCTATCCTTCCCAGGTCCGTGTTAAAGACCTGCAGTTCGTTTCCCCTGCAGATACCCAGTCCCTGCTCAAGGGCTGAAAGGTGAGTCTGTCTCTGCTTTCCCAATACTTTTCCTTTCCTGTCCAGCGCAGTGGAAGTATGATAGATCTTTCTCCCCTCACGTTCCAGGGTCGTCCCGCTGATGATGCAGAGGTTGAGGTTCTTTGCCAGTTTTATATGACTGTTTAAAAATTCCCCATTTACCTCTTCACAATTATCCAGGTAAGAGAGTACTGCCTCACGAAAACCTGATACTTTTTTGATCATGCTGCAGTTCCAGGCAAAAAGTAGGGCGCTGTATGCAGGAAGCACAGCGAGATCTGCCCGCATTTGAACCTCTCCTGCTATTCGCTCAACACTGTCCTCATATTCTAAAGGGGAAGAAAAAGAAGCGTCCGAGAGGGAAAGAGCCATAACTTCCAAAATCATTCACACCCTTCAAGTTTTGTACATCATAACACTTTTTAACTATATTTTAACTATCGCTACAGCGGAAAATTAGCATTGAACTTACCCCGTAGCTTAGCGATGGTACAAAATAAGCAATCTTTTGCTGTGTACTATATTTTGATCTCAATAGTGTGTTTTTATCTGGGTTAAAGATACTATTTTAAGGAACTGCCATCTCAGGGGAAAGGAATTTCTCAAGTTGTTGTAGAAATTTCTTTTGATAAAGCGATATATTTTGATATGGGGGCTGTTGTTATGAAGGAAATAGAAGTTAATTTTAAAAGTGCTAAACTAAACTTGGAGGGATGCCTTGTTCTGCCCGATACACCTCAACTCTGTCCAGGGGTCGTTCTCTGTCATCCCCATCCCCTTTACGGTGGAAATATGGATAATAATGTTATTATGGCAGTCAGCCGAACGTTGACAGACAGGGGCATAGCAGCTTTAAGGTTTAATTTTCGCGGTGTGGGCAGCAGTGAGGGTTCTTACGGTGAGGGAATTGGTGAAGAAGCAGATGCCCTGGCCGCCCTTTCTTATCTGGCAGGAAGGGAAGAAGTAGAGGCTTCAAGGCTTGGTCTGATGGGCTATTCCTTCGGTGGGATGGTAGCTCTGTCCTCTGGGCTGCATAGTAACCTCGTCAAAGCAATGGCAGGGGTTTCACCTGTAATCACCGAAGGCATGTTGATGGAATGCGCAAAACCTATCCTCATTATTTACGGTACTAACGATGATGTTGTTCTTCCATCTACAATATTACAGGAAGTAAAAAACTTGCCTCCGGGGAGCGTGGAACCGTTCGATGGAGCCGATCATTTCTGGTGGGGACACGCAAAAAAAGCCGCCAAGAAGGTCGCATCCTTTTTTGCCGAAAAGCTAATCTAAAAGCTGGTGCCTGTCACCTAACTTATTTACTTATTTATGATCAATTGTAAAAGCTGGTGCAGGGGTAGAGCGGTAGATCTCCCTTCTCTAAAGGAGCTCTTGTTCAAGGTATCCGCCCTGGTGATTAAATACCCCGGGATAAGAGAGCTTGATTTGAATCCCGTTTTTCTTTATCCGGAAGGAAATAGAACAATTGATGCCCGCATTTTTCTTGAAAATCAGGAACCAAAAAACCCTGACGTATCCCTGAAAAAGGAAAAAAGCAGCCTGCGAAACCTCTTTTATCCTAACAGTATAGCTGTTCTAGGCGCATCGGATAAACCGGGGAAGCTTGGCTGGAACGTTTTCCATAACCTTTTGCACCACCGCTTTGCGGGCAAGCTTTACCCTGTTAACGTCAAAGCTCAAACAGTCCAGGGGATTCCAGCATTTTCAAAGGTTGATGAAATAGAAGACCCGGTCGATGCAGCTATCATTCTGGTTCCTGCAGCTCAAACATTGCAGGCTTTTGAGGAGTGTTGCCGGAAGGGCATAAAATGATTGTCATCGAGTCTGCGGGATTTGCAGAAACCGGTGAGAGTGGAAAAAATATCGAAAAGGAGCTCACAAGGGTGGCAGAAAATTACAACTGCCGCTTTGTGGACCCGAACTGTTCAGGGATCATCAATACCCATCACAACATGGTCCAATCCATCGGGACGGTGGGAGAACTGCGCAAAGGAAGTATCGCTCTAATCGTCCAGGCGGGCGTATATGCATCCGGAATGCTCTGGGGAATGCGGCATATCATGGACTTTGCAGTTGTGGCTACAATTGGCAATAAAGCTGATATTAACGAAACGGATATCCTGGAGTACCTCGGCGAAGATGAAAATGTAGAAGTGGTCTGCATGTATCTGGAGGACGTGAAAAGCGGACGAAGATTCATTGACGTGGCTCGGAAGATAGCCGCACAGAAGCCCGTAATCGTCCTGAAGTCCGGACGGACGGAAGCCGGGAAAAAGGCGGTTTTTTCACACACCGCTTCACTGGCCGACAAACTTGATATTCCTATTAATGCATTCGATGTAATTATTGCCGACGGGGCTAATCATACAAGACTAAATCAAATAAGAGTATAAAATGGGTTGGTAAAGATATAAATTGATTACTAGTCTTTTTTTATTTCAAAAAATGAATTGAAATGAAATTAATATGGTATAATAGATTCAAATAAAAAGAGATTGATTCGGAGGTTTTATACTTGTTTTTTGTTCCCGGAACCCATACCATACAAAGAGACAGAGCGCATATATACTATACTTTTATACCGAATCCACTTTCTGATGGAGTCATAATCAAAACGGATGAAGAACTCACAATGCTGCTTTCAAAGGCTCACAGGCTTCTTGGTATATTAGAAGGGATGTCTCAGTTTATTGAGGATATTGATGTTATCGAATCGATGTTCATAAAAAATGAAGCGTTATTATCCTGCCAGATTGAGGGAAATCGAGCGACTGTTTTGGACATTCTGTATCCTGCAAAAAAGAAAAGTAAGCATTTGCAGGAAACGCAATGTTGTATTGAAACTATAGAAAAAGGAATGAGGATTAGAGATGAAGGTTATTCAAATCGATTATTATGTGATTTATACAAAATCCTAAGGGCTGATGATAATAATGAAATAGGTAACTGCTACAGGAAGATTCAGCTTTTTGATATACCGGGTGTATTTATCGCTGATAGGGAAACCTATAATCCAACTGCTCCCGAAGACATTGGGGCTGCCATGGATGATTTGGAAAGATATATTAAAGCAAATCAAGGGTTGGATGAACTGATTAAGATGGCATTGATTATCTATCAGTTTGTTACGATCAGCCCTTTTGAAACTGAAAACAAGAAATCGGGCAGATTATTAATAGGGTTTTTACTGGCAAATAGTAAGGTGTTATCTAAAAATCTCTTGTGTTTTTCGGATTTTATTATACTGGATAAAATTGGATTTTACGATCGCCTTGCAGGTGTAAGATTTGCCGGTGACTATAAAGAGTGGGTGAAACATTTTTTGAAAGGTGTTATTTTCTCTTCTGAAAAGGCCATTGACACAATTAATAGGTTTGTAGCTTTGAAAGAAGAAAATCGAAAAAAAATGAATGACTTAGGGCATTCAGATATGAATACTATCAAGCTATTAGAGTATATGGAGAAAAATCCAATGACCAACGTTAAGACGGCGGCAGAGGGTATTAGTTTATCTTATAACACAACTGCAAAAGCGATTAATATACTGGAGAACCTTGGAATCATTAAGCAGGGCAATCATTTATCCAGAAATAGATGCTATATATACCAGAAGTATATCGATATAATATTTTGACATAGCATAAATGAGTAAAATTGAAGATAGCATATGCATTGTATAAAAAGTTCAGAAAGGGTGGGAAATTAAATGTCAGATTTACAAAATCAAGTGGTCATTAATGAAATCAAGCAAATATTAGTTTCAGCACGTGAGAATGTAGCAAAAGCAGTAAATAATGAACTTTTGTTGGCATATTGGAATATTGGTAAAATCATTGTTAAAAATGAACAATCCGGTTCAGACAAAGCGGAATACGGGAAACAATTGCTTAAGGTATTGTCGAAAGAATTGACAAGGGAGCTTGGAAAGGGTTTTTCAATTTCAAATCTTCAGTATATGCGAAGGTTTTATATAGAATACCAAAAACAACAGACACTGTCTGTTAAATTGAGTTGGTCTCATTATTGTGAACTCCTGAATGTACCAGATAAGAATGCAAGAGGTTTCTATGAACAAGAAGCCATCAATTCGAACTGGTCTGTCAGGGAGTTGAAAAGGCAGATTGACACGTCCCTATTTGAGCGATTGCTGTTATCTGAAGGAAACACGAACAAGGAAAAAGTATTATCATTGGCAAAACAAGGAATCACCTATGCAAAGGCAAATGACATATTAAAAGACCCTTACAAAAATGCGGGATGAGGGTGTAAACATTATCAAAAATGCGTTGAAAGTAGTTCAAAATGAACAGGTAGTGTCAGTACTTAATAAAAAATTGGTGGATTGCTTTGAAAACCTAGATAAGTTCAATGATGCATATGATGTAGCAGTTAAAATGTTTAAGACTTACAGCTGTCATGAACTATATTTGAGAGCAAGGAGCCTTGCAGTTAAAATTGGCATTTTGGATACTTTTATTGACAGCATGTTAAAATATGTTCAATCCAATAAAAGATATGACTCATTTTTAATAATGTTAAGAATACTATCTTTTGAAGGATGTACTTCAGAGCTTATAAATACAGCAATGAAGTCAGATGGTTATTCACGCCATGATTATTTGAAATATACATGCAAGTCTTTAATTTACCGTGCGCTGGGTGGTAAAAGCATTATATTGAATGATCTGAGAGAATTTCTGCAGGGAATTGAAGTTAATAAGATAGATGGAATTGTGGATATGGTTAAAACATCAAAGGATAGTGAAGAAGAGGACTTTTTGTTAACCAGAGCAATTGAAATTCTTAAACAGATGGTGCAATTCCATATAGCTGCAACACAGAGAAGCAGATATGTCAGAGCAGCCTACTATTGCTCAATAATAAGGGATATTTATACTTGCGTAAATGAAAAAGAAGCATTTAACCAGTACTATGGTTCAATATTTAAGGAAAATAACAGAAGACCTGCTTTGAAGGATGAGATGAAAAAGAAAATTTTTTAACGTATTTGAAACAGGGATCTTGGAGTATAATAGGGGTGTTTAATTATCCTTATATTGGGAAGGACGGAGTATTTGTTCTTGATGATGTAGGAGGATTGCATGGTTTTGTAAGATTCCTGAAGGAGATTTATGAAGGTGAAGAGAAAGAAGAACGAAGTAATTATAAGGCATGGGCACAAAGCCTTGGATGGAGCAGCAGAAAAATATCAAATAAATTGATTTTGTAGAGGGGATGTAATATATAGAATTTTTTTTAGTTTTTACTTGACACAGGCTGATGAGTGTCATCGGGGTTATTCAGCAAAAGAAACCGGAACATGGCAATATGTTTTGGATTATTTTGATGCTGTAAAAATTGGTCTTACTGTAACTCCGGCCGCTCATACGCTTGCATTGTTTAAAAATAAGGTTTTTTCATATTGTACTGAACAGGCTGTTCTGGACGGTTATCTGGTTGATTATGATGCTGTAAAAATCAAATCCGATGTTCATGTAAATGGCGCATTTCTTAAAGAGGGTGAGCTGGTAGGAGAAATAGACACAGAGACCGGAGCGGAACAACTTGATAATCTTGAAGATGAACGGGAATTTGCGGCAAGTGAGATAGAGGAGAAAATCACTGCACCTGACAGCACCAAGAAAATCATTAGAGCGTTTAAAAATATACTGACCTGCATGAAAAAGAATACGGGCGGTTCCCTAAAACGTTGATTTTTGCTGTAAATGATTTGCCCCATGTATCCCATGCCGATGAAGTGGTCCGGACATGCAAAGATATTTTCGGCAAAGGTGATGCCTTTGTCATGGAAATTACCGGTAGCCCAACGGTAGACAGGCCGCTTCAAAAAATCAGGAAGTTTAGAAACAGGCCTGAGCCCAAAATTGTGGTTACAGTCGATATGCTCTCAACCGGTGTTGACATACCAGCCATTGAAATGGTTGTTTTTATGCGTATGGTAAAGTCTCGTATCCTCTGGGTTCAGATGCTGGGGCGTGGAACCAGGCTTTGCCCTGAGATCAATAAAGAGAAGTTTACCATTTTTGACTGTTTTGACGGCACACTTATTGAGTACTTTAAAAATGCTACCGACTTTGATCTTAACCTTTTAAAAGATACTATTCCGCTTCCCGAAATCATTGAACGAATCTATGATAACAGAGACAGGGAGTATAATACCAAAGTTCTGATTAAACGATTGCGGCGTATTGAAAAGAATGTAGGGGCCGTAGCGCGGGAGAAACTTTCCAAATATATCCCTGATGGAGATTTAAAAGCCTATACAGATAAACTAAGAGATAATCTTGAAAAAAATTTTACCGAAACCATGAAGCTCTTACGCAATAAAGAGTTTATTGACCTTCTTCTCAATTTACCAAGACCTAAAAAAGTTTTCCTGAAAGGCTATGATATTGTAGATACCGTTGAAGATGAAGTGATGTTCAGAATTGGTAGTGATTATCAAAAGCCTGCCGACTACTTGAAACTCTTTGAGAAATTTGTTGCAGAAAACCCTGAGCAGATACAGGCTATTGAAATTCTTTTATCCAAGCCGAGTAAATGGAATGCAGATGCGCTTGAAGAGCTGCGCAATAAACTTCGTAAAAGTGATTTCTCAGAGAAAGACCTGCAAAGAGGGCATGAGCTTGTTTATAAGAAGCCTCTTGCCGACATCATTTCCATGATTAAGCACGCTTCAAATTTTCAGGTGCCTATTCTAAACGCGCAAGACGGGTTGAAGCTGCACTTGTTTCGATTATGAGTACAACGCAATTTACAGATGAGCAGCAAACCTGGCTTGCATATATCAAAGAACATTTGATAGAAAACCTGGCTATTGCCGAAGAAGACTTCGAAATTATGCCGGTGTTTGAACGGCACGGTGGACTTATTGTTGCAAAAAAGGTCTTTGGTGATGATTTTAACCTGTTGATAAACAAAATAAACGAATCCCTTGCGGCGTGATCAGTGAGCAGGGGGCAGTTGGCAGTGAGCCGTCGGTAGGGGGTAGGTTATGATGGCAGTGAAGAATTATAGAGATAAAATAGGAGGAAAATATGTCTGATGTTGTTAATAAGCTCTGGGGTTTTTGTCATACTTTGCGGCATGATGGTATAGATTATGGCGATTACATTGAGCAGTTGACCTACCTACTCTTTTTAAAAATGGCTGATGAAAAAAGCGTTGCAATCAACAAAAAATACAATTGGGCGAGCATCCTCCAGTTAGCAGGAACAGAATTGCTGGATCATTACAGTGAAGTGCTCCGGAATCTTCGGGATGAACCCGGTATTTTAGGCGATATTTTTACACAGGCAATGCCCCGCTTTACCAATCCGGTCAATCTGAAAAAAGTCATCAATATGATTGACGAGGTTGACTGGTCTTCCATGGATGTGGATGTTAAAGGGGCCGCCTTTGAAGGGCTCCTTGAGAAATCGGCTGCGGAAGGTAAAAAGGGAGCCGGTCAGTATTTTACCCCTCGGGTTCTTATCAGTTCGATTGTAAATGTCATGAAGCCGGACCCGAGAGCTGCGAAAGAGTACAAAATATGCGACCCTGCCTGCGGTACTTCCGGTTTTTTGATGGTTGCCTATGAATGGCTGATGAAGATTTCCAAAGGGGCATTAGAAAGAAAAGATGTCCTTCGTATCAAGAAACAAACCTATTATGGTCAGGAACTTGTTCCCCGTCCCCGCAGGCTTGTTCTCATGAATCTCTTTCTCCATGGGCTTGAGCCCCAAATTTATCTGGGTGACAGCATCTATGAACCGGACAGAGGGGAACGATACGATTGTATCCTGACCAATCCTCCTTTTGGCACAAAGGGCGCGAATCAGGCGCCGGTACGGGATGACTTTACGGTTTCCACCAGTAACAAACAGCTAAATTTTATTCAGCATGTAGTCACCATACTTAAACCCGGCGGGAGAGCCGCCATGGTACTGCCTGACAACGTGCTTTTTTCCGACGAGGCGGGAGATGTGTTTCAATATCTGATGGAAGACTGCAATGTTCATACAGTCCTGCGTCTGCCGAACGGGACATTTACGCCATACAGTCAGGGTGTAAAAGCAAATGTGATTTTCTTTCAGAAGGGTGTTCCTACCGAAAACACCTGGATTTATGATAACCGGACCAATATTCCTGGTGTGACCAAGAAAGACAGGCCGCTTGTTCCGCAAATGTTTGCAGAGTTTGAACATTGCTACGGCAGCGACCCCAACGGGCAGGCGAAACGAACAGACCTGGGAGTGGAAGGCCGTTTTCGTAAATACACCCTTTCGCAAATCAAAGAGCGAGACTACAATCTGGATATTACCTGGCTGAAAGATGAAGGGCTCGAGGACCCTAACTCGTTACGGGAACCGCAAGTTTTGGCCAGTGATGCGATTACTGAGCTTTATGCCTGCGTGGATGAACTTCAGGCGATACTGACTCTGATTGAAGCGGAGGATGGGGAATGAAAACTCCGGAAAATACTTCTCAAATTGTTATCTATCAGGCTAAAGATGGGCAAACAAGACTGGATGTTCGTTTGGATGATGAGACAGTCTGGCTGACACAAATGCAGATTTGTGACTTGTTCCATAAATCAAAAGCAACCATAAGTGAGCATATTAAGCATATTTTTGAAGAAGGCGAACTTGATGAAAATTCAGTTGTTCGGAAATACCGAACAACTGCCGCTGATGGTAAAACATACGATACAAATAATTATAACCTAGATATGATTATTTCGGTGGGATATCGGGTAAAATCTGTTCAGGGCACCCAATTCCGTATCTGGGCAACGCAAAGAATCAAGGAATACATCGTCAAAGGGTTTACGCTGGACGATGAACGCTTAAAACAGGGCGGGCAAAAAGCGCGTTATTTTCAGGAATTATTGCAGCGGATTCGTGATATTCGAAGCAGTGAACGCAATTTTTACCAGAAGGTGACCGATATTTACGCTACAAGTATTGATTATCGTAGCAATGATGCTTTGACAAAGAGCTTCTTTGCAACAGTACAAAATAAAATGCACTATGCGGTGCATGGACAAACTGCCGCCGAGATGATTGCGAGCCGTTCTGACAGCACCAAGCCGCTGATGGTTCTGGTAAATTTTAAGGGCAATTATATAACCGCCCAGGATGCAAAAACAGCTAAGAATTACCTTACAGAAAATGAGTTGCAGCAACTCAACCTGATTGTTTCACTCTTTCTTGATTTTGCTGAGTTGCAGGCGACGAATGGACGTTTGATGAAAATGATAGATTGGATTTCCAAATTGGATGACTTTTTGAAACTTAGCGAAAAAGATCTTTTGACCCATGCCGGAAAGGTGAGCGCTGATGCCGCTGCCCAAAAAGCCGAAGCGGAGTTTGATAAATATAGGATTGAGCGGAGCAAAAATATGATCTCTGATTTTGATCTTGCAGTGGAAGAGTTGGAGAAGAGTGGGCACTCTCTTGTGGATGGCACAGGGGATATGGAGGATGGGGAATGAGTGGGACGCTACCGAAGGGATGGATAGTAACAGAATTAGGCCAAATTGTTTTTACCGTAAAGGGAAAAAACCAAGAAGCATAATACAGACCCCTAAAAACGAATATGTTCCATACATTTTAATTGACGAGATGGAGGGAAAACCGATTAGATCCTATTACTGATGATAGAACAGTACCAATTGCCAAGGAAGAAGACATTTTAATCGTTTGGGACGGTAGTATAGGTAAGACCACGACGGGTTTAAGTGGCGCAATCGGTTCTACAATTGCAGCATTAACACCAATGGTAATCTCCTTCTAATTTTTTGGAAGCATTTCTTAAACTTTCAAAACCTACAATTGAACAAACTTCAAGAGGTACAGGTTTACAACATATAAATCAGACAACATTTTGGCCTTTGTCCTTCCCCCTCCCGCCCCTCAATGAACAAAAACGCATTGTCGCCAGGCTTGATCAAATCATGCCCCGCATTGAAGCGGTCAAAAAGCGGCTTGATAAAGTTCCGGCAATTATCACACGGTTCAGGCACTCGGTGCTCACTGCCGCTGTTACGGGGAAACTGACAGAGAAGTGGCGGGCTGAGCATCCGGATGTGGAAAGTGCAGATGTGTTGCTTTCGAACATAATTGAAGAAAGGAAGCAGGCAAAAAAATCATCAAATCAACAATATTCATTTAAAATTACAGGTGAGATAGATGAGAGGTTTATTTCTCTCGAAGTACCAAACTCATGGCGTAAAACCAATGTTGATTCTGTTTCTATATTCATTGCAGACTGTCCACATTCAACTCCAAAGTGGACAGCATCTGGAAAATTGTGCCTAATTTTTTACCAAACAAACTTGATCTATTTGAAGTTCGATTCGTTTCAGATGAAACATTTAAAAGTCGCATTTCAAGACTAAAACCTCAAAAGGGAGATGTTCTTTATAGTAGAGAGGGTGGAATTTTGGGAATTGCCATCAATGGTGCCAGTGAAGTCATGAATATCCGAGTGGTAACCATCGGCTTAATAAATAAAAGTCAGGTTCACCCAAGAGAAGTATTTGCTGATGTAATTGCAGAAAGAGCATCCGCAGTGATTGTGGCACATAACCACCCGAATGGCGATTTAGAACCAAGCAGTGAGGATATAGCAGTAACCAAAAGGATTAAAGACGCAGCAGCCGTATTGGGCATAAGCTTATTAGACCATATAATATTCAATAACAAAGGATACTATTCCTTTGTTGAAAATAATGAATTATAAAGAACTTCCTTAGCCTCAGCGTATGCTATCCTAAAGACGGCTTTACCGCTAATTTATTATTTGTATAACTGTAAAAAACAGGTATAATATTTTTAAGAGGTGATTTTATGTTAGTTGATACGGTGATAAAAGAAAGACGTGAGAAAATTTTAGAACTTGGATTAAACCATGGAGCAAGAAAAATAAGAATATTTGGATCAGTCGCTCGGGGTGAAGAAATGCCTAAAAGTGATATTGACCTTTTGATAGATTTTGATGAAGATAGATCTTTATTTGATTTAATAGCTTTTAAGCATGACCTTGAAGAATTGTTGGGTCGAAAAGTTGATGTTGTAACTGAGGACTCAGTTCATTGGTATATAAAAGATAAGATAATCAAAGAGGCGGTTGAAATATGAAGGACGACAAGGTATATCTTTTAAGTATTTTTGAGAGTATTGAAAGCATTGAAAAACTTAAAACTGGTGCTTGTCACTTAACTTGTTAACTTATTTTATTTCCGCAGGCAGCACTTTAACTTAAAAAACCTGATTACGACGACATTGAGAATTGCCGTGCCGTCTGTAGCAGGGTTTTTCCATTTCCTGCCTGTATTGAATGAGGCTTTGATCGGGTAAATTAAAGTGAACTGGTTGGATGGGATAGAATTGGGAAAGAGGTGAAAAGTATTGTATCATCAGAAAGATATAAATGAACTTTTCCAGGGCTTTAATTCCGGTCCCGAAGGTATTTCCAGGGTAGAAGCTCTCAATCTGCTGGAAGAACACGGCCCAAATACGATCGAGTCTGAAATAGAATTTAGTATCCTGCAGGCTGTTTTCAGGCAATTTACTGACCCTCTCATCTATATTTTACTGGTTGCTGCTGTTTTTACAGCAGTAATTCGGCATTTTATCGATATGTGGGTAATCCTTGCTGTAGTGTTGATTAATGCGATCATTGGTTTTACTCAGGAGATCAAGGCTGAACAGGCGATACGTTCCCTGACCGAGCTTTCCGCACCCAGGGCCCATGTTATCCGTGAGGGCAATGTAATGGAAATTGACAGTGCCCATGTTGTCCCAAGTGATGTTGTCACGCTTACTTCCGGTGCCAGGATCCCGGCAGATCTACGACTTTTCGAGGTAAACCGCTTGGAAATAAATGAATCAGCCCTGACCGGGGAGTCCTTAGGATCGAGTAAAAACACCGACCCAATCATGGAAAAACACCCGGCTATGGGGGATCTACGCAATATGGCTTTTATGGGCACACTCGTCCTTTCCGGGAGAGGTAAAGGCCTCGTGGTTGCAACAGGACAGGCGACGGAATTGGGTAAAATTTCGGAGCAGGTCCGTCGTGTAAAGCCTTCCCCCACTCCGCTGCAGGTGCAGTTGGAAAACTTTAGCAGGTGGTTGGGGTACATTATCATTTCCATTTCCGCTCTGGCTGTGCTGCTGGGTTTGGCTTTTGGCCGTCCCCTTGCCGAAATGTTATTGACAGGTATAGCTCTCGCCGTGGGCGCAATTCCCGAAGGCCTTCCAGTTGTTGTCACAATTACCTTTTCCATTGGTGTAAAGAGAATGGCAGGGAAAAATGCAATTATCCGCCGTTTGCCGGCTGTGGAAACCCTGGGATCCACAACGGTAATTGCTTCAGATAAAACAGGGACGATGACGAAGAATGAAATGACTGTACAGTTAATTTCCTGTGCAGGTGTAACCTACCGGGTAAGTGGTATTGGTTTTGAACCGGAAGGAGAAATAACCGATGAGAACGGTGAACCGCCAAATCCGAAAAACAGGGAGTCACTTGAATTATGTTTAAGGGCTGGATTATTAAGTAATGAATCAAGGCTCGTTTTTGAAGAAGAGCAGGGGTATTATCCGGAGGGCGATCCTACGGAGGTTGCCTTGATTGTAGCTGCCATGAAAGGCGGTTTTGACCCGGAAACCCAGTCCATTTTGTATCCGACACTGGACGAAATCCCTTTCGAATCGGATCTTATGTACATGGCTACCCTTCACAAAGACTCACATGGTGATGGGAACCTTATCTATATAAAAGGTGCGCCGGAAAAGGTTATAGGAATGTGTTCATCCATTTTAACTGAAGATGGGGAGGAAGTTCTGAATGACCGGGAGTCGATCATTGAAAAATCTTTATCCATGTCTGGGGATGGGCTTCGCATACTCGCTTTTGCATACAGGAGGGAGCAGGTTGACGTTACAGCAATAAATCCGGAAATGCTCCAGGATGGTTTAACCCTGATCGGCTTTCAGGGAATGATGGACCCGCCCCGGGATGAGGTCTTTGAGGCCATAGCTCAGGCCAAAAGGTCCGGAGTCAGGGTAATGATGGTTACGGGAGATCACCAGACAACAGCTGCTGCAATTGCGCGCAGGATAAAGATGATAGAGGAAGACGATCTCCATGCAATTACCGGACGGGAATTGGATGAGATGTCTGACGAAGAGCTTTACGATAAAGTAGGATATGTAAATATATTTGCCAGGGTGGCACCACTGCATAAATTACGTATTGTACAGCAGCTTATGAAAAGAGGGGAAGTTGTAGCTGTAACGGGGGACGGAGTAAATGACAGCCCCGCTTTAAAGGCCGCTCATATTGGAATAGCTATGGGAAAAGGAGGCACTGATGCGGCTAAGGAGACCTCCGATATGATCGTAACTGATGATAACTTTGCCAGTATCCTGGCGGCCCTTAAAGAAGGCCGGGTTGTCTATGACAATATCCGCAAAGTGATACTCTTTTTGTTATCAACGGGACTGGCTCAGATTATTCTCATCCTGGTGTCATTACTTTTTGGCATACCCCTGCCTCTTTTACCTGCACAGATACTTTGGCTCAACCTTGTAACAAATGGGCTTCAGGATGTGGCGCTGGCCTTCGAACCGGGAGGGGATGGTCTTTTGGATAAACCTCCCCGACAGCGGGATGAAGCGGTGATCTCCCGCCTTATGATGGAACGGCTAGTCCTCATCGGAATAGTGATTGCCCTGGGCACTTTATTTACTTTTATATTCTCAATAAACCGGGGATATAACATAGATCATGCCCGGACCGTTGCACTCACTACGATCGTGCTTTTTCAGCTATTTAATGTTTTTAACGTGCGTTCAGAAAAAGAGTCTATTTTCCGCACAAGAATCCTCTCAAACCCGTTCCTTTTTTACAGCGTGGTGGCATCGGTGATTGCCCAGATCCTGATCATCTATGTTCCCGGTTTTCAGTTTGTTTTCCGTACTTCTGCACTGCCTCTGCAGGACTGGCTCTTGATCATAGTTGTAGCTGTCACCATCCTTGCAGTTGTAGAGGGGGAAAAAGCCCTGAGAAGATCAATGGTGGCAAAGAAGGAAGAGACACTATAAGAAGAAGTAACTCAGGTATTCATAATTCAGTGAGTGCCAGAGTATTGTTTTCGCGAACATCACCGTGGTGATATCAACATTCTTCAACAAAACGTTGTTCAATTGCTTATTAGTAAAAAAGGGTAAAATTAAAAAATGTTGAATTTAAACAGTAAAAAGGTAAAGAGCAGGTTATTTAGAGATGCAGATAAAAAGGGTTGTTATCATTGCAAACGGTACAGTAAATGATTTAAATTATTGCCGGGAGCAGATCAGAGAAGAAGACTATTTAATCTGCGCAGATGGAGGTGCAAATCATGCCCTGGCTATGGGACTTATTCCACATTTAGTTGTGGGAGATCTGGACTCCATAGATGATGAAGTAAGGCAAAAACTCTGCGGGGCTTCCACTGAATTTCTTCAATACCCTACCGAGAAAGAAAAGTCAGATCTGGAACTGGCTCTGGATAAGGCCATAACACTTCGTCCGCAGGAAATTGTGCTGATCGGAGTTTTCGGAGGCAGGAGGATGGACCATACCTTTGCCAACATAATGCTCATGAATGTTCCCTTAAGTCGCGGGATAGCTGTAAAAATTTTTGATGAAGACCATGAAGTCCAGCTCGTGAACTCGGAAGTGACTAGCAAGGGCCAGGCGGGAGATTACCTTTCCCTTCTCCCGTTAACGGCTGAAGTGGAAGATATAACTACAGAAGGGCTCAAATACCCGTTAAAAGGAGAGTCATTATTTTTTTCTTCCAGCAGGGGCCTAAGCAACGAATTCATAGGCCGGGAAGCCAGAATAAAAGTAAAGGCAGGGATTCTCCTGGTAATTAAAGTAAAAAAAGGATAGGGGCATTTTGAATTCTAACTATTACTACAGCGAAAGATTGCTTGTTTTGTACCACCGCTAAGCCACGGGGACAGTTCCATCGTCTTCCCACTATCTATGGTAAGGGGACACACCTCATTTTTCAAGCGGTCTGGGGACACACCTCTTACAGAGGAATGTCCCCTATGGAATGTCCCCAAGTTTCTCGCTGCGCTGCGGTGACGCTCGAACCGTCCCCATGGCACCGCTCACGTAATCTCGGGGCATTTTATATTCTGACTTCTGACTTCTGACTTCTGACTCCTATGAATTCCCCCAGGTAGTTTCGTTTGCCAGAGCAGTCATCAGGTTCTGCTTATATTCTGTAAACAAAGGTGAGAGGACTATATCCCTGGCCCGGGGACGTGGAAGATTAATTGCCTGTTCCAGGACAATTTTCCCGGGCAGCTCCGAAATCATGTAAATACGATCTGAAAGATAGATGGCTTCATCAATGCTGTGAGTAACAAAAATGACCGATCTTTTAAAATGATCCCATATTTTGAGCATCCATTCCTGTAATCGTTCACGGGTAAGGGCGTCCAGGGCACCAAATGGTTCATCAAGGAGCATAACTTCACTATCTATAAGGACTGTACGTAAAAGGGCTGCTCTTTGTCTCATCCCCCCGGAGAGTTGGGAGGGGTAAGAGTTTTCGAAGCCTTCAAGGCCGAATACGGGCAGCAGTTCCCTTACTTTGTTGTATGCTTCCTTTTTTCCGGTGCCCTGGGCCAAAAGAGGTAAGGCAGCGTTGTAGAGAAGGGGCTTCCAAGGTAAAAGCAGGTCTTTCTGCGGCATGTAGCCCATTTTTACGATAGTACCTTTTAGTTCTTTCCCATTTAGAAAGACGCTGCCTGCATCGGGTTTGATCAAACCGGCTATTATTTTAAGCAGGGTACTTTTCCCGGATCCGCTTGGTCCCAGGAGGGATACAAATTCTCCCTCCTTTACTTGCATGGAAATGGTATCCAGGACAGGCAGTATTCTTCCGTTATGAATATAGGCGCTGCTTACTTCTCTGAGTGATAGCTTTGCATCACACAATGTAATTGCCCCCTGTCAGTTTAAACCTGAGTTTATTACGATACGACCGCTACACCACGGGGGGTTCCATCGTCTTCCATTAGCTGAGGTAAGGGGACACACCCCTGCAGGGAATGTCCCCAAGTCTTCGCTACTTCTGAGTAGTTCCCCTTACTTTCTCAAAAAGTCGTTTGTAAAGGCTTTATCCACATCAAGTTGGTTTTCGAGAAGTCCCCGATCGTAGAGCCATCCGGCGTAACGATCCCAGACTTCTTTTTTCTGTAATCCCCAGAATTCTGCTTCCGCCCGGTATTTGTCCTGCAGCCAGATCTGGCTGCCCATGACCAGTTCCCTGTCAAGCTCGGGTGCATTATTCAAAAGAATTTCCCCCGCTTCCTGCGGGTCTTCAATGGCCAGACTGTAACCTTTTGCGGTTGCCTTCATGAATCTTTCCACCAGTACGGGGTTATTTTTGATCAGGTCTTCGCTTGTGATGAGGACGGGAGTATAATAATCCAGGGCGGGATCTGTTTTTCCAAGATCGATATAATTTAGATCAATACCTTTAAGCTCTGCAGCTACGCCGTCCCATCCAAAGAAAATCCAGGAAAAATCCGCTTCCTTTTCACTGACAACAAAGAAATCAGCGGCCCCGGTGGTCATAATTTCAACCTTCTCATAGTCCGCATTGAATTTATCCATAAGAGCTTTGATCGTGGCTTCCTCTATGGGGGAACCCCAGCCGCCGTATCTTTTTCCCTCGAAATCCCGTGGTGTTTCGATACCTTTGGCTTTTAGTGATGCAAATCCTGAAGAATTATGCTGAATGACGGCAGCTATGGAGACAACGGGAATACTGCTGGTGCGGGCAAAAGTGACGGCCTCCTGGTAACTTACGCCAAATTGTGATTTCCCTGAGGCGACCAACTGCTCCACGGTGCTTCCTGACATCTGGATAATTTCAACATCGAGACCCTCTGCCTCGTAAAAACCTTTATCTTTTGCCACAAAGAGACCAGTGTGATTGGTGTTGGGTGTCCAGTCCAAAGTTATGGTGATTTTTTCGAGATCATCGCTGCTGGTTGTTGTTGCGCAGCCGGCAAGAACTAGTAGACTCAAGATCCCTATAACTCCCAGAGTGAGAACAAGTATTTTATGTTTTTGCATTTTCCTATCTCCTTTTTTATCTTTTTTCTTTTATAGGTGGGACTTTTACTCTTCTTTTATCCTATTCCATGGCATTGACAGCCACGCTAATAATTCGGTAAATTTAAACAAACTCATACTCAGCAGGACAACGATGAAAATAGCTGCAAAGAAGCTGCTGTAGCTGTAAGAGTGCATCGCTCTGGTCATATATATTCCCAGCCCCGCTCTGGCACCCAGCCATTCTGCAATGACTGCTCCCATGACACTGTAGGTTGCGGAAATTTTTAAGCCGGAGAAAAAATAGGGAAGAACGGAAGGCATTTGTACTGATTTAAAGATTCTCCAGGGCCCGGCTTTCATTACTTTCAGAAGATCAATCAATTCGTTGTCCACATTTTCCAGTCCTTCAGTCAGGTTAACAGACAGAGGGAAGAAGCAGACCAGAGTCACAACAAGAATCTTGGGCAACAGACCGAAGCCAAACCAGATGATCATAATCGGAATCAAGGCAATAATAGGTACGGTCTGGGAGATGACCAGTAAGGGGTAAAAAACTCTTTTTATCATTTTCACCCTGTTCATAAGGACTGAGAGAACCAGTGCCACAAAAACAGCTAAGACCAGGCCAACGGAGGCAGCGGTGATGGTCATTTTGGTGTGAAGCCAGAGCAGGGGCATGTTGTTGAGCAGAGCTTTCCCAATGGAAGAGGGGGCCGGCAAAATATGGTCGGGGATATTAAAAGCTCTGCCAGTGACCTCCCAGATGGCAATCAGCAGTACCAAAAAGACCAAGGGTGGGAGATTAGCTCCGGTATTTCCCCACTTTTTCATCGATGGTCACTCCTTCAGTGCTGTAATCAATTTTTACAACAGAACAAATTCTTTTCGCTCCCGCCCTTACACAGACCTGCTGGGCGTCTTTCACAATCTCCAAAAGCTTATCCAGTTCTCCTTCCATAGTTGTTTCCATCGGTCCTACAATGTACTTGACCCCTGAATTTTTGATGAGTTCAATAACTTGATCAACAGTTTCATAAATCTTTTCCCCGGGCACATTGGGTATAATCTGCAGACTCAAATTACATACCGCCATGGGTTGTTCCATTCCTCCTTTTTTTATCCTAAAAATCAAAAAAGCTGTTACCAACGATTGGCAACAACTTAAACACACGGTGTTTAAAAATGTCCCTACGCTGGCATTACCCAGATCAGGTATAAGGGTCAGGACAAAACATGCCCTATCTCAGCCGGGTTACCCCAGCTCCCCTTTTTAATTGATCAATAATAATTTACAAGGTAATCATATCACTAAGTCTATATCAAAGCAACAAATTTTTTTCCTTTCTTTGACTTCCCCTTTCTTTGACTCTCACACTGGGACGGGAAACCATATTATATAGACAGCAGACAGGTTCTTTTCATTAGTTAGGATCTATCATGGTTAATATTGTATATAGTTGGTATTATATGCCATTGCTTTAAAACTTTAACTAAAATCTTAAAAAAGGTTAATTAAATGTGAAGAAATCTTAATAATTGGTGGTAGGGGCTAAAAGGAAGACTTGCAAAAATTTTAATATTTTATAAAATAGAGGTTGACATAACAAATTCTGAAACGAGAGGATGATTTACTAAAAAATACCTTTCCAAGCTATATTTTCCTCTTCATGACATTAAAGGAGGTTACATAATGATTTCGAAGCTACCGAAAAGTTTTTTAATAGTTATATCACTTCTGGTATTTTCTTTTTTTGGATGGGGGCAGGTTGGACAAGCAGCTTCACATAGAGTTGCACCTGGTGATACCCTTTGGCTGATTTCTCAGAGGTATAACACCACAGTTGCAGAGTTAACAGCAGCCAACGGATTAACAGGTTCAGAGATCTATCCCGGGCAGCTCTTAAACATACCTGCAAAAGTTCATACTGTCAGCAGTGGAGATACCATGTGGCTAATTTCACAGTGGTATGGTGTCAGTCTTCCGGCGTTGATATTAGCAAACCCAGGTGTGTCGTCAACCAATATCATTCCAGGACAGCGAATTAACATTTCTGTTCCTGCTGCTTCGGTCCCTGCTTCTACTCCCACTTCTACTCCCGCTCCCGCTCCTGTTCCCGTTTCTATTCCCTCCCTACCGTCTCGGGATGGAAGCAGTACAAACAGTGTAAACAATTATTCTCAGCAGGACATTGACCTTCTTGCGCGCCTGGTTCACTCGGAATCTGCAGGAGAACCCTATGCCGGGCGAGTTGCCGTAGCGGCGTCGGTCTTAAACAGGGTCAAAAGTTCCATCTATCCCAATACAATTCAAAGTGTAGTTTACCAGATTGCTTATGGTTACTACCAGTATTCACCTGTATTGGACGGTAGAATAAACCTGCCGGCGAACAAAACCTTTTACCAGGCAGCAATTGATGCTATTTCGGGCTTGGATCCTTCCAATGGCGCCCTCGGTTTTTACAATCCCCGCAAAACCAGCAACCAGTGGGTTCGCCAGCAAACCGTGACAACGGTAATTGGAAATCATATCTTTTTCAGATAAAATAGTGCTGATATGGTTCAATAAATTGTGCCAGAAGCAGCGCTTCATCAACAGCTAGATTACAGTTTTTCGTGTCGAAGCCATAACCCCTTCCGGCAGCCCCTGTCCAAAAATAAGGACATTACGCCGGAAGGGTTTTTATATTCCGAGCTTTAATATACAAAAGTAAATCAAATCCTGCAAATAATAGATGAGAACTTTTTCGCGGTGAAACCGTCGGAATTTATATAAGAATGAAGAGGAGGATGAATAATAGTGGTATGGTTAGGGTTTATTAGTTATATAATACTGGTTATTGTTGCAGTAGCGGCTTGGTCAAATACCAAAATTATTTTAGAGGAAATTAAGGAAATTAAAAAACATTTGGGGATTCAGGATGATGAACCTGTTGACATTGGGTAAACAGCACGGCTGCAGAACTTGGAAGGGGTGATAGTCTTATGACCAATCCTTTTGTTGATCCGATTAGGTATGGACTTATTATTGGCCTAGGCGGTGGCACTACATTTGCTATTGTGGGAACTGCTTTCAATTACTTTACGCGTGGGCTTTTTGCTGGTTTAGTATTTTGGGTGGGGTCGTTTGGTTTATATTAACCATGGTTTTTTCCTACTATTGCATATAAGATAACGAGAGAGAAATAGATGGCTTGCTTCATGCAAACATCTGCTCCAGGGGAATCTCCAAACCTTCAAAAGCCATGGATTGAACTATCTCAGTTCCTTTATAGACGCGGTAATCTTTGATATCCTGATCTTCAAAGCAGTATGCATAGACCTCTTTTCGTAAAGGGTTAACAATCCAATATTCCTTTATGCCTCCGTGAAAATATAAATTAAGCTTCTTTAACATGTCCTTTTTTTGGGTCGACTCGGATAGAACTTCAATTATCATAGTGGGTGTACCTGTATATCTCCGCTTTTCATTAATGTTTTCCGTATCACAAATTACAATAATATCCGGTTGTACAACATTCTTGTTCCCATCCCTGGTGAGTGTAACATCAAAGGGTGCCGTCAGCGGTCTGCATTTCTTTCCTTTAAACCAGTTGTACATCACATTGGATATTTCCATAATGATATTTTGATGGTCATAAGAAGGTGAAGCGAGCAAGTACACTTCTTCGTCAATATACTCATAGCGATTTTCACTTCCCTCAGAAAGCTTTAGAAAATCCTCATAGGATATCTTCTCGCTCTTCCAATCATATCCTTCAGCTTTTTCGGCAACAGTTAAAAAGGTCTTTTCAGGATCCTCATATGGTTTAATAACTACTGTTTTTTTGCCGTTCTTTGTGACGATTATGTCTTCGAAGCGGGCCAGTTTTATATAGCGACCGAAATTGTTTTGAGCTTCTGTAGATTTTATCTCCACGAAACGCACCTCCAAATTAGCTAACCCATATTTTTAGCTAATTTAATTATAATATAATTATACTGATGCTGTCAATTATGATAATTGGAAGTTATTTGCTGCTTTGCTCTCTGTTTGGGTTTAAATTATTTAGAATCATTTCAAGGCTTGCTTCAAAACGGCGGTCATCTTTTTCGTTACGCTTTTTAGGTCCTCTGGTTCTGCCCCCACTGCGGCGGTATTTAGCTTTAATCTCCCGTTCTTCCAACAAAAAATCTATATTTCCACTTTGATACTCCCTTCCATCAGGGCTTATGCATCTTGCCTGCTTCCCCAGCACCATAGCTGCCAGGCCCCAATCCTGGGTGATAATAATATCATTTTTTTGTGTTATGTTTAATATTTTTAGGTCAGCTTCCTGGGAAGTGTTACCTACAATGACATGGTGATCAGATTTTATGTCGTGGTTAAAATTTGCCACTGTCCATACTGAAACATCATATTTAGGCCCGAGTTTCTGGCATATCTGCAAAACAGTTTTGGGGCAGGCGTCCGCATCCACAATAATCTTCAAAGTCTTTTCTCCCTTTTGCAGCAATAATCACATATCTATACGCCCCCATTATATCATTTTTCGAGGCAAGCCGTTTGCCCATCACATGATCTCGTGATCACGGGGATGGTCCTATTGATCCTATAATAATTATTAAATCACTAAAATTTTCGAAAAGAACAAACATGCCACGTGTTGCCGTTAATAAATATAAAGTACTGTATACCAAATTATGTCTGAGGAGATTAATGACCTGGACCTTTTTCATATTTAACATAAATTGCCAAGAAGTCTCCTGTTTCTAAAGCCACATTGCTCACAAAGTGAGAGCGTAGGCGGGAGAAGAATTGGCAAGGTCTTGATATTGTGGTAAAATATAGCTATAACGTTTTTTGAAGACTGGATATATAGGGTTTCATGGAGAACTCAAAAACTCCGAATGTGAAAACCAAGCGATGAGCTCAACTTCCATGCGTAAAATATATCCAAGGAACCCAAAGAATTGCATAAATCGGCATGTACGGTCGGGCGGACCCGAATCTACGCTTGGGGAGATTGGCGGTTGCGCTGGTCGTGGAACCAAGAAGCCCCCACTTCATTAAGTGGGGAGTACGTCACAAGGATATAATTCACTCAGTCATCTTGGTATTAATGGAAGAAGGGATCAATAGGACCGTCCCCAGATCCCCTGATCCCTTAAAAGGGGTGTTTAAGGATGTCCAAAAACCTTATCATGGACAAAACACATGAGCCGTCAATGGACGAAATCACATCGTATTTTGATGAGAAGGCAAGAAAAAAGTGGTTGGAAATGACATGTTTTATTGAGAACAATTTTACAGCAAAACAGCAAATTGACTACAGTATCTGTGCCGGTAAACCGGGCTGGAATGTTAAGTATAAAAAGAGTGGAAAAGTCCTATGCACGTTATATCCGGGAAAAGACCATTTTATTGCCCTCGTTGTATTGGGAAAGAACAATAGGATGGCATTTGAAAAGACAAGAGAAGAATACTGTGATTATATCAGAGATTTGTATGATCAGTGTGCTCTGTTTAACGGTACAAAGTGGTTAATGATTGACGTTTCTGAAGAGGTTATTTTTGAAGATTTAAAAAAACTGGTGATGTTGAAAACAAAAAAATGACGGAATAAGAAATGGAAACACTGTGCTTGATCAAGGATCCGTAAAGAGCAGAAAAAGTGAACTGATGAAAGTTCCTGGAGTGAGCTCTGCAAACCACAGCAATAGATCCTATGCTGATAGAAGAGAGTCATTGTTTTACAGGTGAAGGAGGTTGGTTCTCAGGGGAAACGAGGGGATAGGCACCTTGTCCCCTCGTTTCCCCTGGGCTGTTTGTTAGTTACTGTATAACTGCCTGTGTCTGCCAACACAAGCAAGAAAGCGCACAACTCGGCTGATATTATTAAATAGGCTTAAGTGTGGTTTAAATAATGAGCGGACGAATCAAGGTGACAATAACCCCGTCCCCCTGTCACGCCTGATGATTTCTATTTGGACCAGACGCCTGATGGCGACTACATAATGTTTGTGCCTGCCGGACTATGGGATGTAAAATTCTATCCCAAAGGTGATTCGCTGGTAACCAACTATGAAACCCTGATGGTCCCCGTTCATTCCGGTGAAATGACCGTAATCGATGTACCTTTCAATATCTCGAACGCCATGAAAGCTGGCATCGATGATTATAATGAGAGAGGCATCCGCATCGGGACGATTAAAGAGGATACATCAAAAAACAAGCCACCTTCAACTTTACTCTTTTAGATAAGAGCACAAAAGACATTCTACCGGATCTTCAGAACACAACAGTAATAGAAGGCGGAGCGCCTACAAAACTTATCAACGTTGAACGCGTAAAAACACCGCCAAGTGTAGTGCTTTTATTGGATTCGTCAGGTTCCATGAAGGGACAGATGCAAGTTGCTTTAAATGCGGCAGAGGCGTTTATTAAAGGACTGCCGGATAACACAAAAATAAGGATCGTTGATTTTGACGATATTCCAAGGCCGGCTCGAGGCTTTAGGGGGAACAGAGATAACAGGTTCTGTTCTGGCAAGCTATAAAACCCTTAAAGAAATACCTTCAACTAAAAAGGTCCTTATTTACATAACCGATGCGGCTTTAGAAACGACAGCGTCGGACAATGATTTCTTCCTGGAACTCCTATCGGATATAAAAAAAGACGAAATTAATGTTCTCTGGGTGGGCTTAGGTATTGAAGATGAAATCGAGGATTTCAGGTTAGCCGCGGAACTGTCAGGTGGCGAGTATGTTGTCACCGAAGATATTAAGCTTTTATCTGAATGCTTCAACAGGGTCTTGAGAGAAGTTGAGAATAGACCGCAGAGTGGTTTGAGCAATCTTTTCATAGGTATTGAAAAAATAACGGACACAGGTGCAAGAGAGTCATACTCAACCAGTAAGTTGGTGGAGCTTTCAGCAGTTAAAAAAAGTGATGAGGTGGTTGTTGCCGAGACGATAAAATATACGACAGGAAAAATATTAAGGCAGTATGACGCCAATACGGCTGATTATATATCAGGCTGCGGTGTGCCTGCCCAGGATACGATAATAACAAAACGGATGGAAGTTGATAAAAAAAGATCCAACGAGGCGGCAGAAATAAACGCCGAGGGGATAGTCTTCATGAAAAGGCTGAATGGTGTCGACGCGCCTTCCAATTACCGTTTTATGGCGGTAACAATGGAAATGAAAAACATATTGGAGAGACAGGAAGTCACCGTCTATCCCGATGGCTCCTCCCACCCGTCTTCATGGCTTAGTGGCGGAGCCAAAGGAGAAACACAGTTTATAAAAATACCATATATGATTCCTGACTTTTTATCGCATTTTTCACTGTCGTATAACAACGAAGGCTCTTACCCCGGCTCAATGGCAACATGGCTTGTGGAAAAACCGCTTGCCGTTCCGGGTGACAACTCAATTACCGTTATGCCTGATGAAAGCATCCCGGGGACACTGGTGTTCTTAGTGCCGGATACTCCGATGGAGCAGTCATCTCTGCATTTTTATGATATCAATTACGGGCACATTGACATCCCTCTCGTGGGAGAAATGAAGAAAAAAGGATTTGACATTAAATCCCTGCCAAAGCAGGAACCTGCGAAATTAACGGATACTTTTGCCCTGGAAATCACAGCTTGCGAAGAAATATTTAAGATACCCGGCACCGGCAGAGATGGTGCGACAGATGTTGAAGCAGACAAAGGTCTTCTACCGGGCGCGGGCGCTGTCTTTAAAGTGGTTGAAGGCAATTTCACCTCACAGATGCAGGCTCTTTTGAATATTGACCCTCTTGAGCGGTTTTCTTTGAGAATAAATACGGCAAGCGGGGATTTTTATATCCCTGTAAATCCTGCAACCAACCTAATACCCGCAGGTTTTGTAAATCCCAGGATGATTTCCCCGGGTTCATTCAACAAGGTAAGATGGCTCTTTGAAGTGCCTGAGGGATTGAAATACAGCGCGTCGGAAATCTTTGTGGACCTTCGTGAGGAAGACAAGACTGCGCCTGTTTCAAAAGGCGAAATACTTCCCGGCAGCTTAAACGCGAACTACAAGTCAGAGGTCATTAACCTGACCGTCAACAATCTGGTGAAGATTAGCGATGGCATAAATGAGTATTTTGGAGATTATATAATTGCCGATATCACAATCCATGATAAGAAAGATAATTTTTCATCAACTGGAATAGCCGGTTTGTTTTCCGTTGTTTCAGAAGATTCAGTTGGAGAGTCGGGCTTTTATGAAGAATCGGGAAGCGTCGGGCTCGGCAATTTTGCACAGGGCGGCGGAGGAAGCACTTCAAACAAGTTGGTTCCTTACAGGCTTACTGAACAGATGATTTTAGGATACACGGATGACAGCGTGGTTTATGACGGAACAAGCAGAAGGGGTATTATCCTCTTCCAGGTGCCTGATGAAGAAGAAAAAGAGTGGTATTTATATTCCGAAGTCTTTGAAGGGCTGAAATTAAAGGCAACCAGCGGAACATATAATAAAGGCCTGTTGGCCGAGAAAGTCTATTTTGAAACAGACAATACCTTTACACAGAATCTGACTGCGGCAATTAGCCTGGCGGTGGAAAAATATCGATTGCATCATCCTGAAAAAGGCGAACAGCTCGCAAACGGGAATATTCCCCTGGGCGAACCGGCAGTTGACAAACAGGAAATACCGGTGCCGACAATCAGCTTATATGGCGCGCAGCTATTCAAAGAAATCGTTTCGGTTGACGGGATGATAAAGTCAATGAAGCAGCTTCGCTATATTCCAAGCACAGGTAGTTATGGTCCGTTCAACCACAGTTTTTCAAAAGAGGCGATGATGACACAGGGTTTCGGGATGGAACAGGATTATGCGAATATGGTTGTTGAAGTCCTTTCAAGATTGGGCTATCATCCCAAATTGAAGATTGTCAAACTAACCGACCGGGGACGCGAAGAACTAAGGAAAATGTCAGGTGTAAAAGAAATTGCACTATATTATTTGCCGGCAGTTTCTTATGTGGATAATGACAACAACTATCATGTTCTTGTGATGCCTTTCATGGAGGAATTGGAAGTTCTTAAACGCTCCTGCCGTCTTGATAAAGGGCTGTTCGCCTAAATCGTCAATACTTGTCCCCTTTTTTAACTGCAGGAGCGTGTTAAAAGGGGTTTTGTTAAAATATATTATGTTTTTGTGCCGGTCGGTCATGATTATTGATTCGTTGAGGCTGTCCAGCACGTTTATCCTTGTGGTCAGGAGAGATTTATATCTTTTTAAGGGCGAGCCGCCAAGGAGGAATAAGGTCTGGGCTATGGTGATGCCAGCAGGAATAATGTAATAGGGGGAAAAATCCGGATGCATAAACTCAAAGAAGTCAACGGACAAAAGAAAGAGAACAGCCCCTGCTACCGATAGTATCTTCCATATGCCAGCAGCCCCTTTATTCTTGTAGAAGAAAAAGAGCAGGTAAAGGGCTGCAAAAGCACAGAGATAGTTATGTAAGCTCATGTAAAAAAAAGCACTGCTGTGCTGGATAAAAAACATGTCATCTACCGTGTAAAACAGGTTGTCATAGCCGTTGGACAAAACTACCAAGATACCCGCAGCAGGCACCAGGCACCAGGCACAAGGCGGCGAGATATAAGCGCCTTAAAAAGTATTTCAGCAGAGCAACATGCAAATATAAGTAAAAGGCTGGCCCAAGCAGGCATATACTGACATACTGCAGTTTTATAAAAAAGACGAACTCCCGCGGAGGAGACACAATAGCCAGGAAATGGCCTGTCTGTATGGCCAGAACCAGACCATGAAGGAACAGCAGGGAGTTCTTTTCTTCCTTGGATAAATTGGCACACAAGGTATAGGCCACCAGCACCGAAGTCAAGATAATCGCTGTAAGTAAAACGGTAATCATATTAAATTTTTCAAAGTTGTAGACAAGCTCGTGCTCAAACAGCATTTTTCGCCACCGGAAATTATTTTTTCCTGTTTAAGAAGGTATTTCCATAAAAATTTAACATTTCCTTTTCTCTAAAAAAATTATTCTGTTTAGGCCTTTTTCTTTGACCGTCTAAAAAGATAGTTGACACAGCCGGGCATATTGTATATAATTAATATATACTATATGAACACTATACACTATTTTTTGAGTAAAGGGATGGTGCTATGAACATTATCATTTCCAATGCATCGCCGGAGCCTCTCTACGAACAGATCGCCAAGCAGATCAAGAACAGCATTTTGCGGGGTGAACTGCTTCCGGGAGAACTGCTTCCTTCCATCCGCATCCTGGCAAAAGAACTGCAGATCAGCGTAATTACCACCAAGCGTGCTTATGAAGAGCTGGAAAAAGAGGGATTTATTGAGTCTGTCACGGGGAAAGGATCCTTCGTGGCCGGCCAGAGCAGTGAATTGTTGAAGGAAAAACGTCTCAAATTTATTGAAGAAAAGCTTGCAGAAGTAGTATCAGAAAGCAGGGTGCTGGATATCGGGTTGGCAGAGCTTATTGAAATGATGACGCTGCTTTACGAGGAGGATTAATCAATGGAAAAGATACTGGATGTAATAAACCTGCGCAAAGAGTATCCGGGCTTTAGATTACAAGATATCTCATTTTCACTGCCCCGGGGCTATATTATGGGATTTATTGGCCCCAACGGTGCGGGGAAAAGCACCACAATCAAGCTGATTATGAACCTGGTGAAAAAAGATGGGGGAAAGGTCAGGGTATTTGGTCGGGACAACGAAACTGATGAGCAGGAAATCAAACAGGAGATCGGCTTCGTTTACGATGAAAACCACTACTACGAGGAGTTGACGCCGGGCGAAATCCGGGGAATTATTGCTCCCTTTTATCGGAAGTGGGACAACGAAGTCTTTCACCGCTTTTTGGATCGTTTTGAGCTGCCGCGGCAGAAAAAATTAAAGAATTATTCCAGGGGTATGAAAACGAAATTTTCTCTGGCAATGGCTCTCTCCCATGGTGCTTCATTGGTGATCATGGATGAGCCCACCTCAGGACTGGATCCTGTATTTCGCAGGGAAATCCTGGATATCCTCCGGGATCTGCTCCAGGATGAGCAAAAAAGTATCCTTTTCTCCACCCATATTACCAGCGATCTGGATCGGGTTGCCGACTACATTACCTTTATTCATAAGGGAGCCATTGTCTTCAGTGACGAGCGGGAGAGCATCCTAGAAAGCTACGGCCTGGTGAAGGGAAGCAGGGAACTGTTGGACGGGGATATTCGCAAGGAGTTTGTGGGCATCCGGGAAACATCCTTTGGTTTTGAGGCGCTGACCCGTGATCTCACCACGGCGCGCAAGAGTTTTCAAGAGCAGGCGGTTGTGGAAAAGGCTACACTGGAAGATATCATGCTCTATACGGTAAAGGGGGCAGAGAAATGATCAACCTGATTAAAAAAGACCTGCTGATACAGAAAAAAAGCTTTATATTTGTTTTCTTTTATAGTCTTTTTATGTTTGTTATTTTCAACAATCCTGCTTTTGTTAATATGATTTACGTCATGGGGATGATTATTTCTGTTTATTTTTTTCTAATCACCGGCAATATGGAAGATGAAAAAAATAAGAGTGACATTTTGTTGAATAGTTTACCTGTACTAAGGAGCCGCATTGTGCTGGCCAAGTATGTTTCCGTATTCGTATACATGTTTATCGGAGCTTTTTTTCTCGGCATTGCAGGTTTGGTTTTCCATCTGCCGCTGTTCCCTTTCACGACAAGACTAATGAATGCAGCACCCGACACATCCTCCAAATCAACTTTATTTGGCCTCTCCAGGTAGAGAAAGCGGAACAGGTGTTTTTCATCCCGGGCGAAGGCAACATATCCGAATGCCAGGTTCAAGAGGGCATGCTCAGTGTAGGGCCGTTCTTGAAAGTCTTTTAGGAGGCTGCGGGATCTTGTAAGCAGTTCCTTTTCCAGCTCCTCCACGGAGCGTACGTGGGAGTAGATCGGCATCGTTGACGATCCAAGCTTTTTGGCGATAGCCCGTGTGGAAATCCCGCTCCAACCTTGTTCCCGGATCAGCTCAAAGGTGGCATCAAAAATCTGTGATTGCGAATAAACACTTGGTTGTTTCAAAATATCTCCATCCTTTATATCGCATAATAATGTATTTTGGCGGAAATGAGCATCCACATCAGCCAATATACAAAGAACACCGGCCGACAGTCCGACACATCCAATCCCGCCTCCTGCGTATAGGGCAAGGTAGTTTATTTGTTATTTTAGTGTCAGTTCTCTTGTGGAGCATTAATCAAGATTATCTATTCATAACTTCGGTATTTCCCATAGTTTCCAGCTGGTTGGGATTTTCAATTTTAGTAGCTGCAGTGGTGTTATTGTTATCAGCGTTGTTTCCCTGTTTGGTTCCTATTACTAGCGGTAAGTCTAAGGAGCAAGAAGCAAGATTTCTAGAAAAATGTGATAGAATTGTAATATAATAATCAATTTATGCCGGAGGTGGGAAGATGCGGGAAATTGATATGGCAGTGGTAAGCGCTACCGTGGCAGAGATTTGCAAAGAAGCCAACTATTATCTTGGTGAAGATGTAATTGGAGCTTTTAAAAAAGGGCTGGCCGAAGAAGTTTCCCCTGTGGGCCGGGAAGTATTTAAACAACTGCTGGAAAATGCCCGTATAGCCAGGGAAGAGGAGGTACCCATGTGCCAGGATACGGGTACTGCCGTTCTCTTTGTGGAACTGGGCCAGAATGTACGCCTGGTAGGTGGCGATTTTAACGAAGCCCTTAACGCAGGAGTTCGCCGCGGCTACACGGAAGGCTACCTGCGCAAATCCATCGTCAAAGACCCTCTGCAGCGGATAAACAGCGGCGACAATACCCCTGCTGTAGTGCACCTGCAAATTGTTCCCGGCGATCAAATAAAAATTACCCTCGCTCCCAAGGGCGGTGGCAGTGAAAACATGAGCGCCTTGAAAATGCTCACCCCCTCTCAGGGGAGTAAGGGCCTTGTTGATTTTGTGGTTGAGACGGTGAGCAGGGCCGGCTCCAATCCCTGTCCGCCGGTGGTCGTGGGCGTTGGCTTCGGCGGCAACTTTGAAAAGGTGGCCTACCTGGCTAAAAAGGCGCTGCTGCGCCCCCTCGGACAGCCCAATAGAGATCCGTTTTACGCCGATCTTGAAAAAGAGATGCTCGAGCAGATCAACAAAACAGGTGTCGGTCCACAGGGTTTTGGCGGAAGATTTACCGCCCTGGCCGTACACATTGAATCATATCCCTGTCATATCGCCAGCATGCCTGCGGCTGTCAACATCAACTGTCATGCCAGCCGCCATGCCGAACGGGTGATTTAAGGAGGTTACAATATGGAAGCAAAAAGGATCAGGGCCCCGTTAACCGACGCTGATGTTATGGGCCTCAAGGCCGGCGACAATGTCCTTATTTCCGGTGTTATCTATGCAGCCCGCGACGCGGCCCATAAAAAGCTAGTGGAATTACTTGAAAAAAAGGAAGCCCTGCCATTTGACCTTAAAGGACAGTTCATCTACTATGTGGGACCCACCCCGGCCAAACCGGGCCAGGTCATCGGCTCCGCCGGTCCCACCACCAGCGGCCGCATGGATTCCTACACCCCTAAAATTTTGGAAAATGGAATTAAGGCGGTAATTGGCAAGGGCAGCCGCAGCGCTGCCACTGTCCAGGCCTTCCAGGACTACAAGGGCATATACCTGGCAGCTACGGGCGGTGCCGGCGCTTTGCTAGCCAAAACAATCAAGGAAGCGGAAATTGTAGCCTACCCCGAACTTGGCCCGGAGGCGATCCGCTGCCTGGTAGTGGAAGACTTCCCAGCTACTGTGATCAACGATGCATATGGTAATGATCTTTACGAGGAAGGCCGCCGGCAGTATGTCGTTAAGTGATTAGGCGATAGGTGAAAGTTGCTTGCGCCCTGGTTGTCCTTACATAGCCATTTCGGAAAAACGCTGGTAGAAAAGGTGCACGGCCAGGAACGCAGGCGTCTTGTAGCCGAGGTTAACAATGCCCTCTTAAACGGGCACCTCTCAAAGATGTTCGTGGCAAAGGCAACCCTTTAGAAAGAGGAATAGTCTATACAATAGCGAATTCAAATACACGTTGATTATACAAGAATGTCAGGGGGACGGGGTTGTTGACAACCTTCGAAATAGTTAAAAAAGGAGTAAAATAGATGAACAAATTTCAGATTTTAAGTTTGGTTTTTTGAGCAGTATGATTCTAACCAGGCTGGCAATTCAGTTTTTCCCAAAACAGTAGAATGAGTTTGAACTGAATACGGCATATATAGATTGACAGCCTAAGGAGACAGCTGTAAAAATATAGAAGTTGAAATTTTCATCTTTTTTTATTTCCTTGTATCTATAATCTCGGCCAGTAATTTGACCGTGAGGAACAGGGCCAGTATAATAAATACTGCAAACATAACGCCTAATGCGGGTTCACCCTGCTGTAGAAAATACCCCGGGCTCATAATCATGGTATAGAACAACATGCCAACAGCTACCAGATAGATCTGGAAACCTCATTTTTTTGCAGAGAGCAGGTTGATCCCGCTGATAATCAGCAGAACGGCAGTAATAAGCTCCGCCAAGAGGTGCAGAGCTAATTCAATTGGTTTAGTTTCTATTTCCGGCACGCTCCGACGACAAAAAAGATAATCCACATTCCAATCATGGCCACGCCCATAATAATGGCAAAGTAAGCCGTTGCCTTTTTGTAACTCATTATTATCACCTGTTTTTGTAATTATACTTATTATAAGAGTTCCTTATTTGACCAGAGCCTATTCAAAAAGCAGATGGTCGGCTAATAATTCAGCATATATATTATAGATCAATCTTCAGTATCCAGGCTACTCATTTTTTAAATTGGCAGGATAGCGCACCTACTTTGTTGAACTATCTCAAAAAAACAAAAGAAATAATAATTTAAATGATAAAATATTTCATTGCACATGCGATCTCCACTCCTTATTAGAATAACTCCAGGAAGGGGTGAACAAATGCTTTCTTACGATGAGTTTTTGCAAGTAGAGATCAGGGTAGGTAAAATTATCGAAGTTAAAGGCTTTAAAGAAGCAAAAAAACCGGCGTATCAACTAAAAATTGACTTTGGTGAAAAAATGGGGGTAAAAAAATCAAGCGCTCAGTTAACAACAACCTATTCCAGGGAAGAACTGCTGGGCAGACAGGTCGTTGCTGTAACCAACTTTCCTCCTAAGCAAATTGGACCCTTTATTTCTGAAGTACTTGTTCTCGGTGTTGCTTTGGAGAATGGCAGAGTCCCCCTTTTAACAGTTGAGGAGGAAGTTCCTTTGGGACTTCGAGTTTTGTAGATGGAACACAAATTTAAGGATAGGAAGTGATTAATTATGGCTAAGGCTGAATCTTTTGATATTGTCTCAACCGTAAATATGCAAGAGGTGGACAATGCAATTAATCAAACAAATAAGGAAATAAGGCAGCGGTTTGATTTTAAAAAAAGCGTGTCTGTGGTGAGTTTGGAAGAAGACAACGTTAAGATTCTTTCTGATGATGATTTTAAGCTGAAAAATGTGATCGACATCTTGGAGACAAAGATTGTGCAAAGGGGGGTGCCGATTAGGAATATGGAATTTGGCAAAATAGAAGAAGCCAGTGGGGGCACTGTTCGCCAACTTATCAAACTTAAGCAGGGTATTGAAACGGAAACAGCCAGGAAAATAGTTAAAGATATTAAGGGTTTAAAGATCAAGGTACAGGCTCAAATAATGGATGATCAAGTTCGTGTATCCGGAAAGAACAGAGATGATCTGCAGTTAGTAATTGCCTTTTTAAAAGAACAGGATTACAAACAAGAGCTCCAGTTCATTAATTACAGATAGAGAAGCAGGAGAACCGTCCCCATGCTTCGACATGGAAGGAAGCAGGAGAACCGTCCCCATGCTTCCCGTCCCCATGCTTCCAAGGCGGGCATGATGCCGTAAGGAGGGAAAACTATGAAAGAAATGGTTTCCATTCAACCCACAGGTGTTGGAGAACGGATTCGTGTTTTGGATTTTTTAAGGGGATTTTCGCTGTTTGGTGTGCTGCTGGTAAATATGACCCTCTTCAGAACAACGCTTTTTGATTATCCCAGGCGTATGCTGGATTACGCAGATGTTACTGACCAGTGGATCTCTTTAATCATACAGATTTTTATCAGCGGGAAGTTTATCTCAGTCTTATCCTTTCTTTTTGGATTGGGCTTTTTTCTTTTTATGGCAAGGGCCGGGGAGAAGGGTCTTTCTATCGTTCCTCTTTACCTTCGCAGGTTGTTATCCCTTTTTCTTTTTGGTCTTTTACACCTGGTTTTTATCTGGAACGGGGATATCCTGCATACGTATGCCCTGGCTGGCTTGGTGCTTCTGTGGCTGCGCAATAAGAGCCTGCAAAGCCTGCAGCGCTGGATGGTATTCTTTTTTGTGTTATCAACGGTTATGATTACATTGGCGGCATGGATAGAATTCTGGGCTCAAAATATGATGGGAGAAGAACTATTGCAACAGCAGTGGCTCATGGGCAAGATGGCGTTTGATACTTATGCCTTTGGCACCTTCTTTGAAATTACCCGTTTCAGGTTATTTTATGAACTGCCCAACATGGCAATCAGTCTTCTCTATACAGTTCCTTTTGTGCTGGTATTGTTCCTGGCCGGTTTTTATGCGGGCAGGCGAAACGTGTTTCGTGACATAGAAGACAACCTTACCTTTATCAGGAAAGTGTGGACCGTATCGGGCCTGACCGGTTTTTTGCTGACTGTTTTTTACGTCTGTATCGAATTGGAAATATTGCTGCCGGGACCGGCTCTCACAATAATCCTGCTGGAGGTGAGCAAACATATCTCTGCGATTTTGCTCAGCTTTTTCTACATTTCTTCACTGCTACTACTCCTGGTATCGCAAAGAGTCTCCCATAACCTTCTCACCCCACTGGCTAATATGGGCAGGATGGCCCTGACCAATTACCTGTTGCAGTCGTTTATCTGTGTCTCGATCTTTTATGGCTTTGGCTTGGGTTACATGGGAAAGGTCAGCCTTTTGCAGGTGCTGCTCCTAACGCTGGGCATTTATATCCTGCAGGTTCTATTCAGTAATTATTGGTTGAAGCGCTATAGCTTTGGCCCCATGGAATGGGTATGGCGGAGAATCACTTATAAAAAAATAGAAGCGAAGGAGCCTTCGCTGCCTTTTGACTTATGATGAATGAGTGATTTGCTTTTGTATTGTTTCAAAATATCTGGTAATATCGTTTGTGGAAATACTTTCTCGGCAATTTATAAATATCACCAAAAAGGTATCACTTAACCGGTGTACGAGTTTTGGGGATATGATCGGGTTGGTAATTAAGACACAGGTGAGATCAATAGGACCGTCCCTGCGATCTTTGATTGGAGGATAAAATGACTATTAGAGTGGGCATTGTTGGTTATGGAAATTTGGGTCGTGGTGTTGAAGCGTCGATTTGTCAAAATCCTGATATGAAGCTCATAGCAGTTTTTACCAGGCGTAATCCGGATTCTCTTAAAACCAATGACAAAAGTGTGAAAGTTTTGCATGTGGATAAGGCCCGTGAGTATGTTAATGATATTGATGTGTTAATTTTGTGTGGCGGCTCAGCAACAGACCTGCCGGTACAGGGGCCGTATTTTTCCATGTTCTTTAACACCGTGGACAGCTATGATACCCATGCTAAAATACTGGAGTATTCTGCCGCTGTCAATAAATCTGCCTTGGCGAACGGGAAAACTGCTGCAATAAGCATAGGTTGGGATCCGGGATTGTTTTCCATGAACAGGGTGTTGGCGGAGGCAGTTTTGCCGCAGGGGAAAGAGTATACTTTCTGGGGCAGGGGCGTCAGTCAGGGGCACTCTGATGCTGTCAGAAGAGTGAATGGAGTAAAGAATGCTGTCCAGTATACCGTTCCGGTGGAAAAGTCGCTGCAAAAAGTGAGAAATGGTGAAACTCCCCAGTTGACTACAGGGGAGAAGCATATTCGGGAGTGCTTTGTTGTGCCTGAAGCGGAAGCGGATAAAGAGAAAATCTCTCATGAAATTAAATCTATGCCCCATTATTTTAATGAGTATGAAACCAGTGTTACATTTATTACAGAAGAAGAATTCGCAAAGAATCATACCGGTATGCCGCATGGAGGCTTTGTTATCCGCAGCGGCCAGACCGGACAAGACCCTGTAAATAATCATATCGTGGAGTTCTCTATCAATCTGGATAGTAACCCTGAATTTACTGCCAGTATTCTAGTAGCGTATGCACGGGCTGTCTATCGCTTAAATTGTGAAGGACAAATAGGCGCAAAGACTGTTTTTGATATTCCCCTTGCTTATTTATCCGCCAGGACTTCGGAAGAGTTGCTCCGAGAGCTGCTTTAGAGGTAAACCAATATCTTAGTATTTGGTCCTATTATAAGACCAAATAGATTATAGATATATAAAGGGGGGTGTATAATGCAAAATCTGGATAAAAGGAACATTGTTCTTTTTGTAGCTGTTGTTTATGTGTTAACCTATGCTCTCAATTTTTATATCTACCTGCAGGGAGGTTTCGTGTCACAGATTGCAATTATCATTGTCCCTCTGCAGATGCTTATTCCCGCTCTTGTTGCAGCAGCCTTAATACTAAAAGAAAGAGGGAAATTCCGTGATTATGGCTTTTCTTTCGGGAAAATCCGCTTTTATTTGCTTGCCTACTTCCTGTTCGTCGGCTATCATCTGGTTCACTCACTGGTAAGCGCAGCAATCGGCCTTGGAGAATTTGTGCCGCTGGCGGAGGGCTTTAGCCGGATTGCCCCTGGTATGCAGTGGTCTGTCTGGCAAATCGTGCTCGTGGTATTTATTCTCGGTCCTGTTCAAAACATTGTATTTGGGTTCGGTGAGGAATTCGGCTGGAGGGGTTACCTTGTCAACAAGCTTCTTCCCTGGGGTCTTTGGAACACCATTTTGGTAAGCGGCATCATCTGGGGACTCTGGCATGCTCCACTCATCCTTATGGAGCACAACTTTCCGGAAAACCCCTACCTGGGTATTTTGATCATGACCCTGGCAACCATTTCTTTGGGTGCTGTTTTAATCTGGCTGCGGCTAAAAACAGGCAGTGCCGTGGTGGTGGGATTTGCCCATGGGGTGTTAAACGGGACCTTATTCCTTGGCGGGGCCTTTGTTCCCACTGCTTCTATGCTCTGGGTCAACCCCATAGGCTTAATCGGGCTCCCATTGCTAACACTTTTGGCTTATAGCCTTTTCCGGTTCTTCCCGGTTAGAGTCAATATAAATGCTTAATCTGACAATTTGCCTTCTTGACTGGACTTTGATTCTACAAGTATAATCATGGTGATATTGTGCATTTTAGCAGCAGGAGGCGTTAAAAATGGTAAGCTCTGTTTCGCTGATTGCGATGGTTTTTACATTAATTATTTCTTTTGGATTACCGATTGGTCTGGCTTTCTATTTTTACAGGAAAGAGGGTATCTCCCTCGTGGCTGTTTTAGTGGGGGCGCTGGTTTTTGTAGTGTCCCAGGTACTCTTGCGCATACCTTTGTTAAACTACTTATCAACAATGGCCTGGTACCAGCAGTTAGCCGGAAATTTAATATTAATAGCTTTATTTCTGTCCGTTACGGCGGGACTGTTTGAAGAGACGGGCAGGTTTCTTGGGTTTAAATATTTTTTAAAACGGCATTTATCCTGGAAAAACGGTATTGCCTTTGGCATTGGTCATGGGGGCATTGAGGCCATTCTTTTGACTGGTTTTACATATATTAATAACCTTATATACAGTATTATGATCAATGGGGGAACCTTTGATCAACTTCTTGCTCCCCAGTTGGGCCCTGAAATGGCAGCTTTTTTTAAAGAGCAGCTTATTATTTCTCCCCCTTCCTTATTTGCTGTTGCAGGTTTGGAGAGGTCTTTTACTATGGTAATACATATAGCCTTATCTTTGGTGGTGCTGCTGGCCGTTATAAGAGGTAAACCTGTCTATCTGGTTTATGCCATTTTGCTGCACACCCTGGTAAATTTTCCAGCAGTTATGATCCCCGGTTTGGGGTTTAGTTTTTGGTATGCTGAACTTTATCTGCTTCTGCTGGCTTTGTGGGGATACACATTTATCGTACGCTCCAAAAAACAATTTTTCTGAGCAGTGCAGGGCCAGATGCGTATTATCTAAAGACTAAAGCAAGGAGGAGAAGGGACTCTGGGTCCACATTCACTCTGGTTTAACACACCCTCTCAACTTGAAGGTCATGTTTTAAATCGTGAAGGTTGTCCCCTGCATTATTGGGTCGGTGGTCTGGAAAATCAGCCGTTAGTGGTATTGACGCACGGCGCGACCATGGATCACCGCATGTTTAATACACAGGTGGATGCACTTTCAATAAAGTACCGCGTCTTGGTCTGGGACGCCCGCGGGCATGGCCTTTCAAGGCCGCTTGATGCCGGTTTTCGTTTGGAAGATTACAATATGGAAGGCTGTGACTCAGGCAGTCAATGAGAAGGGTATTCCAGGGCACATGATCAGGGTGCCGTTGCTGCTGACACATGGTGACCAGGATAACACGGGTGTAATCCGAAAGCGCTATGAAAAACTGTATGATCCTCACAACCATGTTATCGACAGGGTAGGGCTGCAGGGAGATGCCATGACAGTATCCGTATGCACTGATAATCCCATGATCGACGGTGATATCAAGCTGTTCCGGGATGCACTCAGCAATGATGACGAATTGATCGGCGAATGTCTAAGTACTCTTTCCAGATTATTAAAGGAAATGGGGTATTGAATGTTTGCAATAAAAGTGACAGGAGAAAAGAACTTCAGCTTGAATATAAAGAACGCAAGGTTTTCAAAAAATGATTGTGAAAATTTTGCACGTCACTGCAACTAATCCGCGTTTCATAATGTATTATTAATTAGAGAAAGATAGCAATACGGAAGGCAGGCAAGTTATGGATGCTGTCCTTATCAGTCTAATCAGGCGTTGCAAGAATAATGATGAGGAAGCCTTTAACAAACTTCTCAGCCAGTATGAGGGCTATCTTTACCGTATTTGCTATAGCTTTACTTATAATAAGGAAGAATCGCTGGATATGATGCAGGAGGTTTATATTAAACTATTTCGTGCCATTAACAGCTTTGATGAAACCCGGCCTCTGCTGCCGTGGTTAAAAAAAATCGCCGTGAACACAATAATTAACTACCGTAAAAAAAGAAGAATTCCAGAAATATCTCTGGACTTTTCCCCGGAGGATTTCCTTGCTTCTAAAGAAGATACAGAGGATATTGTTCTTTTTGGTGATACGCGGGATGTTGTTGACAGGTTGATCGCAGAACTGCCGGAGCAATACCGCATGGCTTTGATCTTGCGTTACCATGAAGAAATGAGCTATGAACATATTGCGGATACTTTGGTTCAACCTCTGGGCACAGTCAAAAACAGTGTTTTTCGGGCCAGAAACCTGCTGCGTAAACGGATGCAATCTTGTGGACTTTTGGAGGTGTGAGTTGTTTTGCATGAAAGGTTTAGTGATTTACTTCAGCAGTATATTGATCAGGAGATTAACCCCCTGGAAAAAATGATCCTGGAAGAGCATTTGCTTTCCTGCCGTACATGCCGCCGGGAACTGAACCAGTTTAAATTGCTGGACTGGGAGCTAAAGCATCAACCTGCCATCGAACTGCCCGCTGAACTTGCTGCATATCGTATGGCGGCGTTAAAAACCCATTTTGCCGCCAATGTGCCTCAGCGGAAGAGCTCAGTGGCAAGGGATTTGGGCCGGGTTCAGTTACAAATACTGGTTCATGCTTCCAGTTTTCTGGGTTATAACCCAGTGAACCGTACCGTCAGCCGGACGTTTAAAAGGTCTCTTTCTTTACTGGGCAAAATGGCAGGTGCTTCCCTGAAAAAGAGAAATCCCCTGCTTGCCAGATTCATTCCCGGTCGAATTTAAAGGAGGTTGCTATGGAGGTATTGACCGTTTTCCTCTTTATTATTCTCTTTATTATTTGCGCATTGTTTCTCTCCCTTTTGCTCATACCAATACAGTATAAGTTTCATGGCGGATATGATACTTTCTTTTGGGTGAGTTATTGTGTATATCTTGTACCCTTTCTAGGCATCAGGGGAAACTGGGACAGTATGCCGGAAAATCCTTTACAGATACAGATTGTCGCTGCCGGTCTGTCATTTCGCTTACAACCGGAGAAGTGGGGAAAAGGGAATAAGGAAAAAAAGAAAAAGGAGAAAGAGAAAAAGCATGGCAAAAATCTTTCTCCCCCTGCAGTATTGCGTAGTCTGGACAGAGAATTCCTAAGAAGTATTCAGGCGTTGTTAGGGGATCTCCTGAGGATGCTGCGGCCAAAAAAGTTGGAGGTTAATGGGAAGTTCGGTTTTCCTGAACCCCATTATACTGGGTGGCTCGCTGCTTTTACCTACATGCTGGAGGAGTGCTGTGAGGTAAGTAAGCTGCAAATAGAACCTATCTGGGAGGAAGAGCACTACGAGTTTTCTTTTGAAATTGAAGGCAGAGTAACTGTATTTTTAATGCTCTTTAGGGTAGCCCGGTTTATACTGGCGCGCAAGACGAGGGAATTTTTAAAAATGCTGAAAAAAGAAAAAAAAGCATCCTCTGCTGCATGAGTTAATTTAAAATAAACCAGGAAAGTTTTATATTATGCAACCTTAATTGGGTATGCGGTGTATTAAGAGATAGAGAGAAAAAAATAGCAAATAAAAAAAGGAGGAAAGATAAGCAATGAGTTCTGAAAACGGAGTAATTAACACACTGTTCGAACGGATGGAAAAATTTTTACGCACGGAAACAGTAGTAGGAGAATCTTTTCAGGTGGGCAGCATCACCATGATACCAATAATTACAGTATCCTTTGGCGTCGCTGCTGGAGAAGGTAACGGTAAGGATAACAAGGGTAACGATGGCAACGGCTACGGTGGGGGTGTGGGTTGCAAGATCACACCAAATGCCATGCTCGTAATCAAAAATGATGAAGTCAGTGTTGTTCCCCTCACCAGCAGAGGTTCCCTGGAGAGAATCGTGGAGATGGTTCCGGAAATTATAAGCAAGATGGACTGCTGCAAGGCAAAGGTTAGCCCAGAGGCCGGGGCAGAAGAATAGTTAGATTTTATGACAAAAAGGAAATGCCGCAAAAACGGCATTTCCTTTTAAGGTGACAACAACCCCGTCCCCTTGTTACCTATTGCAGTTTGAAATCCTTACTGATGAAGCGGCTATCGTCAAAGAAAAGGAGCGGCGAAGCTGCTTTGTTCTGATCACTAATATCCTGGATCAGTACTCTGACCGGGAAATCTTAAAAGAATACAAGGAACAGAGCAGTGTAGAGACTTCTTTTAAGTTTATCAAAGACCCCTTCTATGTGGGAGCGGTCTATCTGAAAAAGAAAGGCAGGGTAAAAGCGTTAACTTATGTCATCCTGATCGCCCTACTACTGTTTCACCTCATGGAGCGCCGGGTTCGGGAGGCGATGAAACAGGAGACTGAGCCGCTGCTTATCCCCGGTAAGAAGAAAACATTCAAGCCTACCGGCAAGAAGATATTACAGAGCCTGGAGAATATGATTGTGGTGACTACCCCTGACCCGCTTAGAAGGGAATTCCCCAGAAATCTTAAAGTCCCGGAAAGGCTGTTTCGCCTGGCCAGCATTGAGCCGGAAGTGTACCTGCAGGTTCGAGAGAATCCCTGATATTTACCAGAAATTAACTGTTGAGTTTAACTAGCCCAGGGGTGTTGAATGTAAGTTTTAAATTGGGCTGGAGATGATTTTTTTAATTTTTATTTTTCCAATGAAATAACCGATGGTTTCAGGTGTGCTTTTGTCTTAGATTTAGATACAATACACTCCCAGAGAAGGAATACTTTTCAAGAGGTTTTGTTACATTCTAAAGAAAAAGTGGAAGAGATATATAGCAGTAAAGTCCTTGATATTTCAGATAAACGAATAGTTAAAGAGACAGGATATAAAACCTGGATAAAAATAATGAAACACAGATGGTATAGTATTTATGAAATGAATATATTAGAGGAAATAAAAACTGTAGATAATCCTGAAGAAGCAGCAGAAAAGATTGTTCCCTTAATTTTCAAGTTTATCGAAAATACTGATTCTCTATTACAAAACCGAGTCGGCGGGCCGCATTAGGCCACTCAGAGGGGCCTGGCCATGAGCGGTCGCCTGTAATGCTCGGACACGTCGGGAGTACCAGGAACTTTAGGCGTCATTTCAATTTTTTTTGGTATATGATAGAATATATTTAAAGTAGCTATGAAGGAGGTGATTGTGGTGGATGAGCGTATTAGAGCTAATGTAAATCCTGACATCCTAGTTTGGGCAAGACAAACTGCTGGCTATAGCTTGGAAGAAGCTGCTTATAAAATAGGAATGTCCATAGAGAGATTGCAGGCTTGGGAATCTGGGAATGAAAAACCAACATTAAGGCAACTCAGAATAGCAGGTCGAGTTTATCGAAGACCTTCTGCTTTATTTTACCGTCATACAACTCCTGAGCAGCCTCAAACTTTACCAGACTTTCGTTTGCTTTCCGATTCTACTATTGAAATTAAACCAGCTTTACGTTTTGAGATTCGACGTGCTTTTGCTAGAAGAGCTATTGCACTAGAAGTTAGCGAACAGTTGGGAGAACAGCCACCACAATTGGTTTTTGAGGGTGAAATGTTCGAACCTCCTGAAAGCTTAGCAGGTAGAATCAGAGAATTACTCCAAGTTACACTTAAGGATCAATATTCTTGGTCCGATCACTATGAAGCTCTTAGGGCTTGGATAACTGCAATAGAAAAAACTGGAGTACTAGTTTTCCAAACTGGGAATGTTGATATTAACCAGATGAGAGGCTTTTCCATCAGCCAAAGACCTTTCCCAGTGGTTGCTGTTAATGGGAAAGATTCTCCACGGGGTAGAATTTTTACACTTATTCATGAGTTTGTTCATATTGCATTAGACAAAGGTGGCATCTGCGATTTGCATGATAACGATCTCGACTCTGATCATGCAATAGAGATTTACTGTAATCGCGTAGCAGGAGAAGTCTTAGTTCCTAAAGAGGCACTATTGAGTGAATCCATTGTGAGACAAAACTATAGTAACATTTGGGAAGATTATCAAATTAGTCAGCTGTCTAACTGTTATATGGTTAGTAAAGAGGTGATTTTAAGAAGATTACTTATTTTAGGTAAAACTACTGAGGCAGAGTATCGAAGAAAGCGTAATGAATTCGTAGTAGCATATAAACAGCAACAGGCTGGAAAAACTGGTTATGTTCCTTATTTTAGGAAAGTACTCCGTAATAATGGAACGGCTTATACTAATCTTGTTCTTTCTGCCTATTACAATGAAGCAATTAGCTCCCGTGACCTTTCTAATTTTCTTGGTGGAATTAAACTTGACCATATTCCAGCTATTGAGCAAGCCTTATTTAGACATGTAGAAAGGGGCGAAGAATTCTGATTTTCTGTATAGATACGAGTGCCCTACTACATGGATGGAGAAGAGATTACCCACCTGATATTTTTAGTTCTTTGTGGAATCATTTGATTGATTTAGCTCAAAATGAGCGGCTCTTTGCACCGGATGAAGTATTACTTGAGCTAGAAAGAGGAGGAGATGAGCTCTATAAATGGGCTAAAGAATTAGATTTTATGTTTATACAGCCCAATGAGGAAATGCAACATGTAGTTTCAGAAATCGTTGAAAGATATCCTTTATTTGTACCTGATGAGAGTAGCGATGGAATATGGGCAGATCCTTATGTGATTGCTTTAGCAAAGGTTAATAATGCTGTTGTAGTTACAGGAGAAAAACCAGTTGGACCTGGTGCTAAAAGACTCAAGATTCCTAATATATGTCAAGAATTTCAAATTGAGTGTATTGAATTTTTACAACTAATTCGTTTAGAAGGTTGGAAATATTAAGAATTTGGCTAGCATAAGTTAATTGTGATAGCCTGTTTTTATAAGCGGGAACGACACCTAACAGTGAATTCCCAAAATTTGAGAGGATATGAATGAAAAATAGCCTGACTTCGGAAATTCACGGAACGTTATATGACAGATGGCACAAAAGGGAGCGTTTTCTCGATTGGCTACAGTTAGGCTACATTTTAAGATTATTAAGTGTCTTTTTACAAAAAAGAGAACCCGCTAAAATATGATGCTTAGCGGGTTCTTTGCTGGTGGACCCGAGGAGGCTCGAACTCCTGGCCTCTAGAGTGCGATTCTAGCGCTCTCCCAACTGAGCTACGGGCCCATGTGTCACTATTATACCCCCTGGACAGAAAAGTGTCAAGGTTGGCAACCACCATTTTCACGGCGAATTCATGAAGACAATAAATGGAAATTAAAGAAATAATGCTGGACAAAATCAAAGCAGTTTGGTAAAATATTGCTCAGAACTGTGTCTGGGGGGGTACATAATGAGCAATGAAAGATACCAAGGAAAGTTTTTTGAGTATTTTGGCGAATTGAACGATACAAGACAAGAAGGTAAAGTCCACCACAAATTAACGGATATTCTATTTATTGTGGTCTGTGGAATCCTTTGTG
>JAUSPO010000179.1 GCA_030656575.1 Bacillota bacterium | reverse complement strand
TCTCAGGGGACTGCTATACAACACAAAGTAAGCTGTTCGAGTACATGTACTCGAACAAAAAATACCGTAGTTTCGGGGCTTCCAGCCCCGCGACCACGAGTTTTAAAAGGGAGGAGTAAGTATGAACAAACAGAAGGTAATTTTTTTGGTCGCAATGGTCGTTGTTTTATCGGCTCAATTTATGTCATTTCAGGAAGTTGAAGCATCAAGAACTTTCCAAAGGGATGGTGTTTTGGTGACACCGGGGTACATCCAACCATACCAACCACCGTCTGCTCCTGCACCAACTGCACCTGCGCCAACAAGTCCGGGAAGCGGGTCAGGTGATGGATCCCAAATTATTTCTTCACCTGTTCGTTCAACTTTGGACAGGAATACTTATGTTGCCCCTATAGCTCCCCCTCCCCCTCCCCCATCTTCCCCTACACCTTCTCCTGCTCCTTCACCACAGCCTCCCGCACAAATTCCTGCGGCGCCGTCATGGTTAACTGCTGAAGAGGCGAAAGCCTTTGAATTACTGAATAAGTTCAGGGTAGATAATAATTTGCCTCCGTTACAAATTCACTCAGGGGTAGTCAACGTGGCTCGTTTAAAGGCACATGACATAGCCGATAATAATTATTTCAGCCATGTTTCTCCCACATATGGTACAGTTCCTCAGATGTTGAAAAATGCAGGGATTTCTTACAGCAGTGCTGCAGAAAATCTCTCCAAAGCGGGGACTGTCTCCCAGGCCCATATTCAGCTTGTATACAGCACGACAGGACACAGGCAAATTATGCTCAGTCCTAATTATACTCACGTAGGCATTGGCATAGTGCCTCTTAAAAATGTTCCGGGAATAATAATGGTCCAGATCTTTATCAGATAGTTAATATATCTGAAGCCAGGTAAGAAGAAGATTTTTATTATTGTTATGAAAAAAGTCGGGGTAGAATGAGAGAAGAAGGGGGAATTCCCCCTTATTCTCTCATTTTCTTTTCTTGGATTTGCTACTACTTCTTTTTCCTTGCGACAACTCCCCCATTGACCAATTCATCCTGCTGTGGCGGGAAGAGTTCATAAATAGGCGGGCATTCAATTTCAAACTGCTGTGGTGCCGCATCGCAGGGTCTGGGAACACAGAACCCGAGCACCGGGACAAGAAGCTTGATGAAAGCAGTAACTTCAATTACCTTACAAATCTTTACCGTGCAGATAACCTGGGTAACAGGTTCACCTGGCGGAACGGTCTCGGGGATACAGAAGCACGTTGAGTTTACCACTTCACAAAATACGAAAGGTCCACCGGCAGGTCCGAAAAGGACACCGGGGGGCGGAACGAATAACGGAACCTGGTTGAAAAAGTCAGTGATCGTTTCATTAAACGTGCAGAGCAGTACTGGAACCGGTGGATCATCATCCCAGAGGGTAATGGCAATTTCCACATCCTGCCTTACGGTGACAATCCTGATGTTTTCCTCAGGCGGATCAATGGGCGGGCTTACGTCTACCACGACGCATTCTGCGCTCAGGACCTGGCATGTAACCCTGTCTACTCTGGTTAAATCCACGTTCTCACATGCTGCGCCAAGACCTGTAGGAATTGGGAATTTCCTGACGATGATATCCTCCTTAAAGCACTGATCAAATACTTTTTCCACAACAAGGCAGTCCAGTTCGGTAGGCGGAGGACACTCGGGTAAACCTGTGTACTCATTAATGGGACATCTTCCAGGCAGCAGGAATTGTCCTGTTTCGGGATCAATTGCTGGTCCAGCCATATATAAGCGCTCCTTTCTTTTAATTGGTTTTCAAAAGCCATGCATCTTTTTCTTACAATAAATTTTGTCTTAAAAAGATGATAGCTTTTATATTACCTGCTCTATACTATGAACAGTAAAATTTTTTGTTACCGGGATTAATCTAAAAAAAAATTTTATTAACCTTTTTTAGAAAGAAGCCATAGAATATAAAAAAAAGGATAAGGAGGCAAGATTGTGACTGAAACAAACGATAATCTCATGAGAACTTCCAGGAGCATCTCCAGAAAAAGATACAAGGTACTGGAAGGAAATAGTATATCACATTTTAATTTATACCAGCCGTTCTTAAATTTAAATGAAGAACAGTATAATAAACGTTTAGAGGAGATTAAAAAGATGGGCAATATGGGGTGAAGATGTTCGGGGGAATAAACCCACCCGGTCGTGACCGGGCCTTATAGCTAAATTAAATCTGCTGCCGGGATTCTTATATCCTGGCAGATGCATTATGAGGGGGTTTTATCTACACCCTTTTAAACTCTTTTTAATATACTGTTTAATAAATACTTGGAGATGGTTTGTGGTGTTAAAAAAAGTATTGGTTACCGGTGGGGCCGGTTTTATCGGCAGCAACTTTTTAAGGCATATGGTCCTTCGTTATCCAGAGGTAACTTTTGTGAACCTGGACAAATTAACGTACGCTGCTGATTTAAGTAATTTAAAAGAAATAAGCAAGCGCCAGAACTATTTCTTTATCTGGGGGGATATCAGCGATAAAGAGACTGTAAACAGGGTTATGAGGGATGGTGTAGATGCTATTGTTAATTTTGCAGCGGAATCTCATGTTGATAAAAGTATTGCTGATCCTAATAACTTTATTCATACCAATATTCAAGGCTGTTTTAATCTTCTTGAGTGGGCGCGAAAACTTAAAATTAAAAAGTTTTTGCAGGTTTCAACTGATGAAGTATACGGCGCTCTTGGCGTAGAGGGATATTTTACTGAAAATTCCCCCCTGTCTCCGAACAACCCTTACTCTGCCAGTAAGGCTGCTGCGGACTGTCTGGTAAGAGCTTACCATAAAACCTACGGACTAAATGTAAATATAACCCGTTCTTCTAATAATTATGGACCTCACCAGTATAGTGAAAAATTTATTCCAAATGTAATATACAGTGCGATGCGGGATGAACCTGTACCCATCTATGGTGACGGCCAGCAGATCAGAGACTGGATCTATGTGTTAGACCACTGCCGTGCTTTGGAACTTGTCCTCCTGAAGGGTAAGCCGGGAGCTGTTTATAATATTGGAGCAGAGGAAGAGATAACAAATCTGGAGTTAGCTGGATCAATTCTGCATCTTATGGGAAAATCCGCTTCACTCATTAATTTTATCTCCGATCGCCTGGGGCATGACCGTCGTTATGCCGTTAATGCCGATAAAATTAAGGCTGAGCTGAGCTGGCAGCCGGAAAATGTACTTGAGGTAGCTTTACAAAAAACAGTGGAGTGGTATCTTAAAAAAGCTCAATCATTAGAGAAAGAGGAGTAGAAGAGATGGCCTGCATTGAAGGGGTAATAGTAAAGAAATTAAACTATATCCCTGATGAAAGGGGACGGTTGATGGAAATAATGCGATGTGATGACCCATTCTTTCAAAAATTCGGCCAGATTTATATTACAACCGCATTCCCGGGTGTCATAAAGGCGTGGCATTATCACCGTAATCAGACAGACCATTTTTCCGTACTGGTGGGGATGGCTAAAGTAGTCCTCTATGACAACAGGGAAGATTCGCCCACATTCGGGGCCTTGGATGAATTTTTTACTGGTGAGTTCAATCCTTTACTAATACGGATACCTCCTCTTGTCATACACGGTTTTAAAGCATTGGGAAACAGAGAAAGCGTGCTCCTCAACTGCCCTACCGAGCCTTATAACCATCAAATACCCGATGAATACCGCATGTCTTTTAATTCCGAAGCAATACAGTATCAGTGGTGATAAAGGAGGAAAAATCATGAAAGGTCTTATCCTCAGCGGTGGGCTGGGGACACGATTATTACCTTTTACCTTAGCTCTGCCCAAGCAATTAATTCCCGTCGCCAATAAACCTGTTCTCTGGTACATTTTGGATGCTTTCAAAAAAATAGGTATTAAAGAAATAGGGGTTGTAGTGGGAGAGAACAAGGAAGTCATTGCAACAAAAATGAATGAAGTGCTTCACCAGGATTTGAAATTGCAATTTATCGTGCAAGAAAAACCTCTGGGTCTGGCTCATGCAGTAAAAACAGCGGCCCCATTTTTACATAATAGTGACTTTGTTATGATCTTGGGTGACAATTTATTTGATGAAAGTTTAGAGGAAGCCCTGAAAATTTTTTCTGAGGAAAAGGCAGATGCTCTTCTTTTTCTTACTCCCGTCAGGGATCCCCGCAGGTATGGAATCGCAGAGGTAAAAGAAGGACAAATAATTTCTTTAGAGGAAAAACCAACTGATCCCAGAAGCAACTATGCTGTGATGGGCATTTATTTTTTTAAGAACAGTATCTTTGAAGCTATTGAGAGGACAACAGCTTCACGGAGAGGTGAACTGGAAATTACTGATGCCATACAGGAGCTTATTAATGCAGGTAGAAAAGTTGTGCCATACATTTATCCCGGTTGGTGGATGGACGTAGGCAGGCCTGAGGACGTGCTGAAGGCAAACAGGCTCCTCTTAAATCTTTTAACTCCGGATTCGTCTTGCCTTGTGGCACCAACTGCAATGGTGTCCGGGAGCACGTTGAAAGGTCCCCTCATCATTGGAGAAAATTGTACTATAGTTGATTCTGTAATTGGTCCGTATACTTCTGTAGGTAACGGTTCTTCGATTAAGGGTTCCTCTGTGGAAAATAGCGTCTTGTTCGAAAAAGTCACGATCCAGGGGTTTAAAGGGACAATTATGGATAGTATTATTGGGCAGGATACAGCTATATATGAGGATAGCTCCGGAAAGAACATAAAAAAGTTTTTTCTGGGAGCGGGTTCTACGTTAACTTTTTAGGGTATGATTGGCGCGGCTGTAGAAACGGATTATCTTTTCCCCGATTATTTCCATGTTATGATTTTCCATAGCGTAGTTCCAGTTTTCCTGCTGGAGCTTTTTTGTGTTGGGGAGATTTTCAAGCAGTGTCTGTAAATCACGTTTTAGAAGTTTTTGTATTTCCCCCTTTTCTGCCTGTTCCCCGCTCCTGAAGTCATGCGCCTGTACTGTTGAGTGAGGAGAAAAAAATCCTCCGTAATTTTCATTCAGAATCAGGGCTATTTTTCCCATAGCAATACCCTGGAGGAGATGAAATCCTGATCCTGCAATTATATTATAGTGATTGAATATGCCGGTTAAATCAGGGTTCCACGGGTAATAACTACCTTTAAAGCCGGAGGGCCTCTGCTCTGACATAACACTGAGGCTGCAGAAATTGTTTTTCTGAACGACTTCATTCAGTGCATGAAACGAGGCAGTACAATTCTGTTCCAGAGGGCCTGCGTAAAGAATATCAAGGCGATCAAGGGGAGAAAAGTTTCCCGGTTTTATGCTTACACCAAAAGGGATCAATAGTAATCTTATTTTCCTGTAGGGGTGGAAAAGATCTTTTACCGCTTGTAAGGATGCGGAACTGCAGCAGGTGATAGAGTTTGCTTTTGTTAAATGAGGGTAACTGCTATGGTTTATTTCATTAAAACAGCCAGCCAACCAGGGAATTTTCAATGAGCTGCTGAGGTTTTCTGCAAGCGCATAGAGATCGGTATGGTAAACATGCAGCAGATCATAGCGGCTGTAATAGAGAAGATTTTGTACCTGCTGGGTGCCGATGTTTAAAGAGTTTTTCAATCCGTATTTATCCAGATAGTCCTTATAAACACCGAGCAGGGATGAGGGGATCCCTGTCAGAACCAAATGGATTTTTAATTCCCTTGACAATAATCCTCTTGCCCACAGAATAACAGCTTCAGTATTGCCGCTGTAATCAAACTTTGTTAGCCATAAAGCACGCAAGCAGATCACCTCCTTATTAATTATATGAAAAAGACTGCTCTGAAAATGCAGAAGTCTGAAAATCGCCTCTGGCTGACCCTAAAAAGTGAAGCGAACTTTATGGATTTCTATCAGGATAGGCAAAGTAAATCATGAAAGGGGGTATGTAAAGGGGTATGTTATCATTAGTTTGTTGCCTTAACAGAATACAGATGGTATAATAAGCGCAAAATTGACATAAAAAACAGAGCTATAAAGAAGAGAGGGATTTCTTATGGGGAAAAAAATAATTAAAGTTGGTCTATTGGGCCTTGGAACAGTCGGTGCAGGATTGATTAAAATTCTGCAGATCAATGAGGAGCAGGTAACCCAACGGGCCGGTTCTAAAATAGAGATAAAAAAAATTCTTGTCAGGGATCTGCATAGGATGAGAGGTGTGGAAGTTAACCCAGGCTTACTTACTACAGATCCACGTGAAATCTTAGATGACCCTGAAATAGATATAATTATTGAGTTGATCGGGGGTATCAATGAATCACGTAAATATATTGAAGGCGCCCTGAAGAATAAAAAATTTGTAATTACGGCTAATAAGGACCTCATGGCCACGGCTGGAGCGGAGCTTCTGCTTATGGCCCGGGAAGAGGGACGCAATATTTATTATGAAGCAAGTGTTGGAGGGGGAATCCCTCTCATCAGGCCGTTAAAACACAGCCTCGGAGCCAATAAAATAATTCGACTTCTAGGTATTATCAACGGAACAACCAATTATATTTTAACGAAGATGAGCCTTGATAATATGGATTTTGATGCCGCTTTAGCAGAGGCTCAGGCAAAGGGTTTTGCAGAGCAGGATCCCGCCAACGATCTGGAAGGCAAAGACGCGGCTTATAAATTGTGTATCCTCGCCGGTCTTGCATTTAACTGCAAGGTCGATTTTGAGGATATCTATGTTCAGGGCATCAGCGGGATAAGCAGCAGGGATGTTTTCTATGCCCGGGAACTTGGTTATGATATTAAGCTGCTTGCTATCGGTGAGGAGTTGGAAAAAGGGCTGGTACTCAGGGTGCATCCGACGCTTATTCCCCTCAAACATCCACTTTCAGCGGTCCTATATGAAAATAACGCTCTTTTTGTTGTTGGAAATGCTGTTGGAGAAGTAATGTTTTATGGACTCGGAGCCGGGTCCATGCCCACAGGAAGCTCAGTTGCAGCTGATTTAATTGACGCTGTGAGGAGTATTAATCATCAGGTGGAAAATGGTATTATGGAAGTTAATTTTCAGGAAAAACCCATTATCTCCATGGATGAACTTCCCTCATCTTTTTATCTGCGCCTGCAGGCTGAGGATCAGTCAGGGGTTTTTGCCAGCCTGGCTACTATTTTTGGCAGCGAAAATGTGAGCCTGAACATGATTTTGCAAAAACACAGTGTGGAAGGAATGGCAGAGATTGTTTTAGTTACTCATGCAACGGCAGAGAAAAATTTTAACCTTGCCCTGAAGAGAATTAAACAAACCTCTGCTATTAAAAAGATTAACAGCGTATTTCGCGTTATTGAAAAGTGAATAAAAGAATCTGTATAAATTGGAAATAAAAGTATGCCCCCATTTATTACTTTTCTGCAGGAATAAATATATACTTTGTGGAATAGGAATTAATAATGGATCCGCTTTTATTTCGATGCTGCAGAAAAACAGCCAAGGAAGAGCTAAGGTGAAAGCGGAAATGGACATTTCAAGTTATCTGGGCAGGCCAACATGGGCGGAAATTGATCTAACCAAACTGGGTTCTAATGTCAGGGAATTTAGAAAGTTTTTGCCTCATTCTGTAAAGTTGCTGGCAGTAGTAAAAGCTGACGGCTATGGCCATGGTGCTAAAGAAGCAGCCAGCACTGCCCTCGAAGAAGGCGCTTCCATGCTGGGAGTAGCTTCTTTGGAGGAAGGGATCTACCTTCGGCAAAAAGGTATATCTGCTCCTGTTTTGATCATGGGTTATACAAACCCTCAGCAAAATATTGCTTTGCTCAATAAAGATCTTATTCCTACAATTTTCAGTTGGGAAGCGGCACAATCCTTATCACAGCAGGCATGCAGTCTGGGAAAACGGGCTGCTGTCCATGTAAAACTGGACACGGGGATGGGAAGATTGGGTTTGAGCGATCCCCGTGAAGCTGTAAAATTTTTGGAAAAAGTATCTCTTCTCCCGGGGATATATCTCGAGGGGATTTACACGCACTTCGCCGCTGCCGATGAAAAGGAGAAAGGCTTCACCAGGCACCAATTGAGTCTTTTTCAGAATATCTTAACCATGTGCGCAAATAAGGGTATAAATGTACCACTTAAACATGCAGCTAACAGTGCTGCTGCCCTAGGTTTGCCTGAAACGCACCTTGATATGGTAAGAGTTGGTATAAGCTTATATGGTTATTATCCCTCGAAAGATGTAAAAAGTGAATTGGTAAGTTTACTTCCGGTCATGTCCCTGAAAAGCAGGATTATCTTTTTGAAAAGGGTGAGGGAAGGAACTCCAATCAGTTACGGCAGGACTTATCTGGCCGGGGAAGATACGACAATAGCAACAGTGCCGCTTGGTTATGCCGATGGTTACAGCAGGCTCCTGTCGAATAAAGGTTATATGCTGGTAAGTGGCAAAAGAGCACCCATTGCGGGAAGGGTTTGTATGGATTACACCATGCTGGACTTGGGTAAGGTTTCCAGTGCTGAAGAAGGCGACGAAGTGGTTGCCTATGGTTTCCAGGGTAGTGAAGAGATCACAGCAGATTTGGCCGCCGACCAGTTAGGAACTATTAGTTATGAAGTCCTCTGTAATCTTGGCAGCAGAGTCCCCAGGGTATACTACAGGGATGGAGCAGTAATAGATATTAAAAGCTAAATTTTGAATAGATATATATAAATAATATATATAAAGATGTATAAAAGATCCGCAAAAAAGGATAATAAATAATATTGCTGGGGACATCATTTTACGATTTTTTAGGGGGTGCTTTCCTTGCCTAGGACGAAAAGGATCATGATCAGCTTGCCCAATATTTTATTACAGGAAGTGGACGGTGTAGTGGAAATGGAAAAGAGAACAAGAAGCGAATTTATCCGGGAAGCCATGAAACTTTACCTTCAGGAAAGAAGAAAAAAGCAGATACGCGAGCGCATGCAGGAGGGTTATATGGAGATGGCCCGTTTAAATCTGGATTTGGCCAATGAAGCGATCAGCGCAGAAAATGAGGCCGACCGGCTTGCCGAGGAAATGGTAACTGGAGAGTGATATCGTGGATGTAAAAAGAGGTTTTATTTTCTATTCCGACCTTAGCCCAGTGATAGGTTCAGAACAGGGAGGTTTCAGGCCGGTTCTGGTTATCCAGAATAATGTGGGCAATAGATACAGCCCTACGGTAATTGTGGCTGCTATTACTTCGCATATCGAAAAAGCAAAGCTTCCGACCCATGTTGAACTATCTGCAAAAAAATACGGCCTGGAAAAAGATTCGGTTATTCTGTTGGAGCAGATTCGTACAATTGATAAGCAGAGATTACAGCAAAAAATAACAGAGCTGGACGATAGAATAATGTCCACGATCGATGAAGCTCTCAAGATCAGCCTGGGACTAATAGATTTTTAAAATGCTAAAGATACTAAAGATAATTCAGTAGTCTGAATCCAGTTAACAGAATTCGAATTAAAGATGGAATCATCTCATGGGTGGATCCGCGGTTTATTGTTAACCGCAGGTAAACCCTTTTTTTGATCTCGAACATAAACCCTCATTCAAAAATATCATGAAGAGGATTATTAGAAAATGCTACCCCCATCCACAAAAACCATGAAGCATACTATTAACAAATGGATTCAAAGCGTCCCCCTGAATTTTTTAAAACTCACATCCTTAGATAGGATGAAGGAGGGCAAATAGCAAATGGTATCAAAGAAATTTAATAAAATAGTATCACAAAAACCTAATATAATTGGAATTACATGTTCATATCATGAAGATCTTAATTATGTAAAACTTAACCTGGACTATCTCAGGGCTGTGGAAAAAGCGGGAGGTGTCCCGGTTCTTATTGCAATCACTGATCAACACTTAATTCCTAAGTTTATGAAAATAATAAGAGGCCTTATTCTTTCCGGTGGTGTTGATGTTGATCCTAATTATTACGGGGAAGAGCCACTCCCGGGACATGGAGAAATTTCTCCTCAAAGGGACAGAATTGAAATAGAAATGACAAAAATTGCACTGAAGGAGAAAGTTCCTATCCTGGGAATCTGCCGTGGAGCCCAGGTGCTGAATATCGCCGCTGGAGGAAGCCTTTACCAGAATATAAAAATGAAGAACGGAAATCTCCTTGAGCATATGCAAAATGCTCCACGCCACCATCCATATCACCACATCAATGTTACGAGGGAGACCTTATTGTGGCATATACTTGAAAGAAAAGAGATTGTTAGAGTAAACAGTTTTCATCAGCAGGTTGTAAAGAAATTGGGACGTGGTTTTAGAGTAAGCGCTGTAACCTCAGATGGTGTTATTGAGGGGTTGGAAGCAGAAAAACATCCTTTTGCGCTGGGTGTTCAGTGGCATCCGGAAGGTCATGCCTCCCGGGGGATGCCGGGAGGGCAGGAAATTTTTGATGCTTTAATAAGGGCAGCATCGAAGCCTCTTATTGCCTAACATCTGTAGGTGTGTTATTATAGTGACAAAGTTTTTAGTTTGCATTCCCAGGAGGTTGACAAATGGAGGATATTACACAATATAAGGTTCTGGTAAGTGACCCTTTATCAGAAGAAGGTGTCAAGTTGTTGAGAGAAGTGGCCCAAGTGGATGTGATAACGGACCTCTCTCCCCAGGAGCTTCTTAATGTTATCGGAGAATACGATGTCCTGTTGGTGCGTAGCAGTACCCAGGTAACGGCTGATGTACTGGAAAAGGGAACAAAGTTAAAAGTTGTAGGCAGGGCGGGAGTGGGAATAGACAATATCAACGTGCAGAAAGCAACGGAGCAGGGAATTTTAGTGATAAATGCTCCTGAAGGCAATACTATTTCTGCGGCAGAGCACGCCATGGCGTTAATGCTATCCCTTACCCGCAATATCCCTCTCGCTTCGAATTCTCTTAAATGTGGACAATGGAAGAGAAGTCAATTTTTAGGATGTGAATTATTCAAAAAAAATCTTGGTATTGTAGGACTTGGTCGTATCGGAAGTGAACTTGCCAAAAGAGCAAAGGCATTTGGTATGAATGTTCTTGCCTACGATCCTTATATTTCATCTGAACATACTGAAAGGCTGGGCATTACTACGGCTTCTCTGGAAGAGATTTTTACACAGGCTGACTTTATAACCTTACATGTTCCAAAAACTCCATCCACACATTATATAGTTGGAAAAGAACAATTGGCTATGATGAAAGATGGAGTGCGGATTATTAACTGCGCACGGGGAGGCCTCATCGATGAAAACGCGCTATACGATGCTATCGTTAGCGGAAAAGTAGCCGGTGCAGCCCTTGATGTTTTTGAACAAGAACCACCACCTCAAGATAACCCTCTTCTGAAACTGGAACAGGTAATTGCCACTCCTCATCTGGGAGCATCGACCCAGGAAGCACAGGTAAATGTGGCAGTTCAGGTAGCCGAAGAAATTGTTAGTTTCTTAAGGGGAGAACCCCTGCACATGGCTGTAAATGTTCCTATTTTACCCCCGGAACTCTTAAAAGAAGTAGAACCTTTTATCCCCTTAATGAAAATTATGGGAAGCTTTTATATGCAGGTCTTTGACGGCAGAGTAGAATTAATTGAGATTACCTATAGCGGTCAAATAGCAGATTACCCGGTCACGTCCCTTACCACAGCTTTACAGATGGGTTTCCTGCGTGTTATGTTAAACAGCAATGTTAATTTTGTAAACGCCCCCGTTTTAGCGAAACAAAGGGGTATTAAGATTACAGAGATTACCAGCAAGGACACATCCATTTTTAACAACCTTATTACGGTCAAGGTGAAGACAAGTGAGAACTCCTTTACGATCGCAGGAACTCTTTTTGAAGGAAGCGATATTCGCATTGTCCAGATAGGGGATTACAGGATCGAGGTAGTACCATCACAGTATATGCTTGTTACCAAATATGTTGACAAGCCTGGTGTTATCGGGAAGGTTGGCACTATTCTGGGTAATAATAATATCAATATTGGCAGCATGCAGGTAGGACGGCGGAAGGCTGGCGGAGAATCAGTCATGGTTCTGCAGGTTGACACTTTTGTCCATGGTAATGTCCTCCGTGAACTGGAAGAAGTCGAGCATATTATTTCAACTAATTTCGTAAATCTTTCAGATTGTTTACTTTAGTTGGAAAGGGATTAGGAAAGATGCCAATCTATGAATTTCAATGTGAATGCGGCCATCGATTTGAACGGCTCTGTAAAATGAATGACAACCCTTTTTCTTCCTGTCCTGAATGTGGAGGCGAAGGACATCGGGTCATGTCTGCCTTTCGCACAGGACGCTCCTCCTCCGGAGGTTCAGAATCATTCTCTTCAGGCAGCGGCTGCGGCAGCTGCAGCAGTTCCAGCTGTTCAAGCTGTCACTAGAGACATGGGGACGGTTCGAAAGCGCCGGGATAAACCGGCATAGAGAAGGGGATGAAAGAGCCCCACGTGAAAGGAATAGCTGCACCATCACGGCCCTGAGTCATGCGCGGGCAGCCGCGAGGTCGCACGTGCAGCGTTGACTGGGGTAAACGCAGGCCAGCCATTGAGCTCCGAAATCACCCTTCCGGGGTGCCGACCTGGTGGACCGACAGGGAAGGCAACACGGTATGACGGCGTTACGCAGCGAGCCGTATACCGGCCCCGCGGAGTCAGAGAACCTGAGCATGCGTGGACACTCTATGTTCGAGAACCGGGAGATCTCAGCGGTATCCGCCGGCAGACATGCAGGCGGATCGGTCAGGGAAGGGCTGTGGCCATAATCCTGTCATGCACGTTGCTGAGAAGTCAGACACAGGCATAGTACCAAAGAAAGTGCCGAACAAAATTGGTTAATCCAATGGCGGAGGTGCTGGAGGGAAGGCCGGTGACCAAGGGAAATTCTGAAGATTCGACTGCGAACTGTACGCAGGGACAGG
>JAUSPO010000171.1 GCA_030656575.1 Bacillota bacterium | reverse complement strand
CAGGAACCCAGGTGTTATGGCGCGGGCTGCAACGTTTAAGCACAGCTGCAGAAATGTATGCAATTTTCACAGAACCGAGAAATTCCTCGCCGTAATCTCTAATCTGTGGTCCGCGGTGTCAAGTGTGTGTAAAGATCAGGCCTGGGACAGGGGGACAGGTCCCTTGTCCCAAAACCCTTTCCCCGTCCACCTTTGCCCAGCGCTAAAAAAGAGTTATTAACAATATTATTTACTAGAGGAAGCAGGTGGTGGTAAAGAGAAGTTATAGAAGAAAGTATGGGATAATTGAAGGTGTATCATAAGTTTTTGGGAGGCTGTAAGATGTTTGATCAGGCACAGGAACTGCTTCAAAAATATTTTGGCTATTCCTCTTTTAAAATGGGACAGGCTAAAGTCATAAGCAGTCTTTTGGAAGGCCGTGACACACTGGCAATTATGCCTACGGGGTCAGGAAAGTCGGTCTGTTACCAGATACCCTCAATGATCTTTTCAGGGGTAACACTTGTTATTTCACCGCTGATTGCGCTGATGAAGGATCAGGTCGACGGAATGGCTGCCTTTGGCATACCCGCAACCTTCATTAACAGTTCACTGCGTCGCGCAGAGGTGTCAAAAAGGTTGGAAGAAGCCGGGCAGGGAAAATATAAGCTGGTTTACGTGGCACCTGAGAGGTTGGAACTGCCGGAGTTTGTGGAACTGGCCCAGACTTTAAATATCTCCTTTGTTGCCATTGATGAAGCCCACTGTATTTCACAATGGGGGCACGATTTTAGGCCGAGCTATAAAAAAATCCCAAAGTTTATCAGCAGTCTGAAGCAGAGACCGGTGCTGGGGGCTTTTACAGCTACGGCAACGGGGGAAATACAGGAAGATATTATTAAGCTTCTGGATTTTCAGACTCCGCAGATATTTGTAAGCGGGTTTGACCGGGAGAATCTATTTTTTGCGGTGGTCCGCGGGGAGAATAAAAAAGATTTTGTCCTGGACTATGTGCGAAGCAGCAAGGAGAAGTCAGGAATTATTTATGCGGCGACACGGCGGGAAGTGGATAATGTTTTTGAACTCTTGCGAAGTAAAGGTTATCCCTGCAGCAAGTATCACGCAGGTATGAACGATAAGGAACGGGAGGCAAGCCAGGAAGCATTTATCCACGATAAAGCAGTGGTAATGGTGGCCACCAACGCCTTTGGAATGGGGATCGATAAATCCAACGTCCGTTATGTTCTTCATTACAATATGCCTAAAAATATGGAAGCATATTATCAGGAAGCGGGAAGGGCCGGGCGGGACGGAGAGCCGGGGGAGTGTATCATCCTGTTTGGCGCCCAGGACGTTCTACTGCAGAAATTTATGATCGAGCAGACTGTATATTCTCCGAGCAGGAAAAAAAATGAATACCACAAGCTGCAGACGATTATTGATTACTGCCATACATCTAGGTGTCTGCGCCGATATATTCTGGAATACTTTGGAGAACATGAAGCTCCGACACAGTGCATTCGCTGCGGCAACTGCACAGATGACAGTGAAATGAACGATATTACCGTGGATGCTCAGAAGATTCTTTCATGCGTGGTGCGGGTAAAGGGACGTTATGGAGCAGGACTGATTGCGGAAATTTTAAAGGGTTCAAGAAACAAGAAAGTTCTGCAGCTGCGCTTTGACAAGCTTTCCACTTACGGCTTGATGGGCGAATATACGCTGCAGGAAATAAAAGACCTGATTAACCTGCTGACCGCCGAGGGTTACCTGGCCCTTACTGAAGGAGAATACCCTGTGGTTAAACTGGGAAGGGAAGCAGCCGCAGTACTGAAGGGCAGTGAGAAAGTATGGCATAGGCGGCGTAAAAAAAGAGAAGTCCAGGAAGATGACATTCTCTTCGAAAAAATGCGCCTGCTGCGCAAAGAAATAGCAGAGCGTGAGGGGGTCCCGCCCTATATAGTATTTAACGACAGCACCCTGCGTGAGCTTTGCGATCGGCTACCCATGGACAGGGATTCAATGCTTAAAGCCAAGGGCATAGGCCAAATAAAAATGGAAAAGTTCGGATATGAATTCCTGAGGGTAATCAGGGAACATGAGTGATAATTCTCCGGTAAAGTGCCCCTCAGCTTTAATTAAGAAATACCGTTCCACCGCCTCCAAACAAAAGGGCAGCAATAATCAGCAATCGAAAAGCCTGCCAGTAAGATACGCTCTTAAGACCAAAAACTTCGGGAATTGTGATATTCCATAGCCACTGAAGCAAAGCAACGATCAGAAAGAAAAGAGCAACAATCATCAACAGGATAACAGGTGCAAATAAAGCTATATTCGTCATTATTAAATCCCCTTTCAAAAATATTACTTCGTTTTTTCAATACGTATTAATATTATGCCCGTCGTCAGAAAAATCTTCAGTAAAGAATAAGTTAAAACCTCGTCAGTAACCCGAGGCTCTTAACAAACTTGATATATTTTGCAATTAATACGTCACCTTGACACACCGAGTCCCATTGAATGCGGTAAGGGTGCGCCAAGGGGACGTTTCCGATTGCCTCTTTTTTATTATTATTAAAATTCTTTGTTCAAGCTTCTGTGCTTGAACGTTTTGGAACGGTTGAAGTAATTCTCAACAATATGGCCATTTCCCAGCAACTTGTACTTATAAATCACCAGTCCGTCAAGGCCTACAGGACCTCTGGAGTGGATTTTGCCGGTGCTTATCCCCACCTCGGCTCCAAATCCGTAGCGGAAGCCGTCACTAAAGCGGGTAGAGCAGTTCCAAAAAACGTTTCCCGAGTCTACATAGTCCATAAAATGCACGGCTTTTTCCCTGTCCCTGGTTATAATGCTGTCTGTATGTCCCGATCCGTAGGTATTGATATGGTCGACGGCCTCTTCAAGCTCAGAAACAACTTTAATTGACAATTTATAATCAAGGTATTCAGTTTTCCAATCCTCCTCCGCTGCAGGTTCAGCAGGAATCAACGCCCTGGTTTTGGGGCATCCCACCAGTTCCACCTTTTTGCTGTCCAGGATCTTTTTTAATTCCGGCAGAAATACCGGCGCTGCCTTTTCATGCACCAAAAGAGTCTCTGTAGCGTTGCATACGGCCACGTACTGCGTTTTGGAATCCACAACAATATTTACCGCCATATCAAGGTCTGCATCTTCATCAACGTAGCAGTGGCATATTCCATCAGCGTGTCCCATCACAGGAATTCTGGAATTGTCCATAATGTAACGCACAAAGTCATTGGAACCCCTCGGAATAATAAGGTCAATGTAACTATCCATTTTGAGCATATCATTTACATCCGCCCGTGTCTCCAAAAGTGCGGCCCAATTTGAAGGAATGCCTGCAGCAGCAGATGCATCTATAATGATCTCGGTCAGGATACGGTTAGTCTCCTTTGCCTCTGACCCGCCTTTAAGAAGAACACCGTTACCGCTCTTAAGGCAAAGGGTTGAAATCTGCACAAGAGCATCAGGCCTTGATTCGAAAATGACACCAATTACCCCAATCGGACAGGTTACCTTATACAATTCCAGCCCGTCGTCCAATTCCGTGGAAAGCAGCGTTTTACCCACAGGATCCTCAAGATTGATGAGGCTGTAGATACCGTCTACCACATCAGTTATACTTTCTTCATCAAATTTTAATCTTTTTAACAGAGGCGCAGATAAATTCTCTTTTTCACTCCTTGCCAGGTCATCCCGGTTGGCCTTGATAATTTCCTCTTTCTTCTCCTTCAAGGACTCGGCTATATTAGCGAGCGCTTTGTTTTTAAGTTCAGCCCCCGCAGCGGCCAGCTTGATCGAGGATTCCTTAACCTGGCGCGCCAGTTCATCCATAGTCATACCAATTCCCCCTTTCTGATAATCTTATAACTTTCTATCCAAAAGGTAAATAGCTTTAATTATTTTTAGCTCCTGTATAGACGAGGACTGCATCTCTTAGAAATGCTGCTGTTCCAGGTTGTTTCCAGCTCTCACCTCCTAACAATACAGCACTCATTTTACAAAAAAACAGACATGAAAAGTATATCCTTGTCCTCCTGTCCTTGTCCTGACATTCTACTCCTGTTCCATTTTAAGAACGTTGTCAACAACCTACCCTCGACTATAGTCAACCCCAAAAAAGGGAAACATACTATAAAGCCCCTTCAAGTTCTCTAACCACTATTGGAGACCTGCTTCTTCCAGCAGGCAGGTTTTTCAGCCAACAGCCTCGAACTTATAAATAAACCAGTTAAAACCACCAGTCAATACATAGAATATAGATACGGGAGTGACAAGGTTCTGTCTCTCTCCGAAAGAGGTTATTGTATGAGCAGATTTCATGTAGGAGGCAGAGTACTAAAAACAGTTTTAGCTGTAACACTGGCCATTTTTTTTGCACAGCAGCTAGGACTTGAGAGGGTTACTCTGGCAGCTATCGTCGCCCTGGTAACGATACAGAGAACTTTTTATCACTCACTGCTGCAAAGCCTGTCAAAACTGGGAAGCGTATTGGTTGGCGGGGTTCTTGGAACTATTTTCGGCCACCTTTTTGGTATCAATCCCCTGGCTTATGGCCTGGTGACGTTGTTATCCATCCTCATCTGCCTGCAGCTACGCTGGGAGGATCACATCATTCTCACGGCAGTTACGGCCATAAGTGTTATTTTCAGTGGCGCAGTGAGCTTAGAAGCTTACTTCCTGGAACAGCTCTTAACAGCCCTGGTGGGAGCCATAAGTGCCCTAGGGGTAAACTACCTGTTTACCCCCAATCACAAACAGGAGGTAATAAGGAGACTGCTGCAGGCAGATAGAGGTTTGAGCATGTTAATTGACTGTATTATAAAGGAAGTGCAGGAACCGGGTTGTAACGACGATGAATTCACAGAGCAAGTTTCCCCGCTGAGGAAAGATATCGAGGAAGGCAATGATATTGCCAAACTGCTCCGGGAAGAACAACGCTTCATAATAAACAGGGAAACACCTTCCGACCGCTACCGCCAGGCTTTTCACATTCTGAATTCGCAGCTTGAAAGACTTGATGAGATGCACAAGTTGGCCAGGCAGATGCCTGTTGAAGTGCCCCAGGCCATGCCTCTGGTAAAGCTACTCAGGATCGTGCAGAAAATACAGTACAAAAAGCTCCGGAATAAAAAAGCAGCGTACGCCAGGCTGGAACATACCCTGGAAAACCTGGACAGATACTTCGCCGACATGGATATACCCTGTTCAAGGGAAGAATTTGTAAGCCGTGCCTCAATATTTCATTTGTTTCAGGAGATCAAAAGATATTACAGGAGAACCCAAAAGATACCACCCGTAATCCAGTAGAACACTCCAGAAGGATCACCACGGCGAATTCATGAAGACAATAAATGGAAATTAAAGAAATAATGCTGGACAAAATCAAAGCAGTTTGGTAAAATATTGCTCAGAACTGTGTCTGAGGGGGTACATAATGAGCAATG
>JAUSPO010000166.1 GCA_030656575.1 Bacillota bacterium | reverse complement strand
TGGCATAACATAATTAATCATTTAAAGATTGTTAGAAACAAAAATCTTTTTAGCAGTAAAGGTTGTGGGTATGTGGTCAACGCGAAGCGTTGTCCAAGCAGTTGTGGAGCTTGTGGATAACTCAACTCCACAGGAGTTATCCATCAAATCCACAACTACGGCATATCCACAGCCACTAAAGTTCCTGCTAGAAAGATAATTAATACACAGAGCAATATTCTAAAATGTAGAGAATGAGAGCTATTAGGATTAAATTTTCAAAACTTTATGTAAGGCTAAGATATGCTCACGAAACGGTGTCCGAAAAACAGAGAATGGCTCACTATTACTTATTATAACATTTATAGACAATATTCGGATTAATATTTTCCCGATTTTTCCCTAAAAAAGAAGAAGACCCTCGGGGCCTTCTCCAAAGATTTTGTTTTTGATTAAATTAAAAAAGTGGCTGTTTCATATGGTCGGGGCGGCCGGATTTGAACCGGCGACCCCTTGGTCCCAAACCAAGTGCGCTGCCAAACTGCGCTACGCCCCGTTATGATAACAAGCCACTTCTTGATTGTAACATATTTTACTGATAAACTCAATACTGCTTTAACAAGTCCCTTATTTTTTGCATAGCCCGGCCCCGGTGGCTTATGCGGCTTTTAGCTTCTATATCCAACTCTCCGAAGGTCTTACCTTCCTTTTCATAGAAAAAGAGAGGATCATATCCAAAACCCCGGCTGCCGCGGGGAACGTTTGCCAGGACACCTTCGCAAATACCTTCAACTGTCTGTGTCTCTTTTCCTGGAACAGCCAGGGCCATAACACATACGAAACGGGCTTTTCTCTCGGGAGGAGCCGCTTTTTGCATTAGTTCCAGCAAAAGGGCGTTGTTTTCTTCATCTGTTGCCCCATCCCCGGCAAAACGTGCTGAATAGACGCCTGGCCTGCCGCCTAAGTGCATAACTTCCAACCCCGAATCATCAGCCAAGACCATTTCACCGGTTAGATGACTAATTGTTTCAGCTTTAAGAATTGCATTTTCCGTAAAAGTTGACCCTGTCTCCTCAACCTCCGGGAGCTGTGGAAAGTCTCCCAGCGAATAAACTTTAAAAGGAAGAGATGAAAGCATTTTCTTAAGTTCTTCTTTTTTTCCTTCATTACGGGTGGCCAGAATTAGTTTTTTTTTACCGGAACGGCTAATCTTGTGGGCTATATCCCCAAGGGATTCCTTTTGAATGTTGAAAAGCATATTAATTCCCCGGACTCCTAAATCAATGAGATTGTTTAACTCATTTCGGGAAAATGATTTTTTTTCGGCCGTCCCCTGGACTTCCACCAGCTCTTCACTACCGGTCATGACAATATTCATATCCACATCAGCCTGACTATCTTCTTCATAAGAAAGGTCCAGCAGGGCATCCCCCTTGAAAAGACCGACGCTGATAGCCGCCACAAAGTCAGTTAAGGGGAACTTCTCAATCTTTTTTTCACGGTGCAGTAGATCAAATGCATCGGCAAGGGCTACAAATGCCCCTGTGATTGCAGCCGTTCTTGTCCCCCCATCGGCCTGCAGCACATCACAATCAAGCCAAACGGTTCTCTCGCCAAGAGCATTCAGATCAACTACGGCACGAAGGGATCTGCCGATAAGCCTCTGAATCTCATATGTACGGCCGCTGATACGGCCGCGTGCAGCCTCCCTTGTGTTTCTACTGTGAGTTGAGCGGGGCAATAAGGAGTATTCCGCGGTAACCCAACCTTTTTGTCCACCCTTCATCCAGTGGGGCACATTTTCTTCCACTGAAGCAGCACATATTACTTTGGTATTTCCCATCTCAATCAGGGCTGAACCTTCCGCATACTTAAGATAATTTCTTGTAATTTTTACCGGCCTGAGTTCTTCATTCTTCCGGTCTTGGACACGCATGTTATAATCCCTGCTTTCCTTAACTTTTATTTATTGATAAATTGTCGTTTTTAGAAGGATCTCAACTCCTTCGTGACGGTTTAACGGAAAAAGGAAGCCCGGGCAAAAAATTGATTAATCTCCACGTAACTACCAGCTACGGCGGGCGCGTTACTTACCAGGAGTCAATCCAGCGCAACATTATCTTTGCTTTCCCTGTCTTAATCTCCATTATTCCCTTTATTGGCCCGTTTATTGCTGGAATCATTGGTCTTGTCATTTATGTGATGGAACTGCTGGCCATGAACAGCGATCCTAAAGGTCGGCGCAATGGAGACCGCTGGGCAAATACAGTCGTACAGGAAACACCTTCATATTATTAAATTTCAAAATCTATTTTATACCCTTTTAACCGCAATGAGTTCCAAACAACATTAACTGAACTGAATGACATGGCAGCCACACCAATCATGGGATGCAGAAGGCCAAGGGCGGCAAGGGGTATTGCAATTGCATTATAAAACCACGCCCAGAAGTAGTTCTGCTTAATTTTACGAAAAATCCCCCTTGAAAGCCTGATAGAGGATACCACAGAGAGAAGATCCCCTCTTACTAACACAATATCGGCAGCTTCAATGGCCACGTCTGTTCCTGTCCCGATAGCTATTCCCACATCTGCCTGTTTTAAGGCCGGTGCATCATTTATGCCATCACCTACCATGGCTAAAACACCAACCTTGTCCTGCAATTTTTTAACCTCTTCGACCTTGCCTTCGGGTAATACTTCAGCAATGACATGTTTAATACCAAGCTTCCCGGCTATAGCACCGGCAGTGCGATAGTTATCTCCCGTCAAAAGGGCTGTTTGAAGTCCAAGTTTGTGAAGAGCGTTAACGGCCTTAACAGCGTCTTCTTTGAGGGTATCAGCAATAGAGAGGACTCCCAGAGGTTCACCGTTTACGGCCAGGGCCACAACAGTATGGCCCTCTTTCTCCAGTTCCTCCATAGTAAGTTCTACTTCCTTTAAAGAAATTCCTTCCATCTCAAGCAAACGTCTGCTGCCTACCAGGACAGAATTACCATGAAGGATTCCTTTTACTCCTTTACCGGCAACAGCCTGAAACTGCTCTACCTGAGCGATAGGGATACCCTTTTCCCTGGCCTTTTTCACGACAGCATGACTCAGGGGATGTTCCGAAGATGCTTCCATAGACGCAGCATAAAAAAGAATTTCATTTTCCAGGTTATCCTTTGCCTCATCAGGAAGCTGAGATGATTTCAAGCTCTCCTTACCGGGAAAAGGCTTTATTACTGTAACTGAAGGTTTGCCTTTAGTAAGAGTTCCTGTTTTATCAAATACAATAATTTTTACATCTTTCATGATTTGAATTGCTTCACCCTGCTTAATTAGAATTCCCCGCTTCGCTCCCATACCGCTTCCAACCATCAGTGCTGTAGGCGTAGCTAAACCAAGGGCACAGGGACAGGAAATTACGAGCACAGCGATAGCGGCAAAGAAGGCCAGGGTTAATTTATCCAATGCGGGGTTAACCCATGGTAAAACTGGGGCGGCCTTTTCGATAATCCCATATAAAAATGAAGGGAACAGAATCCAGGAAAGAAAGGTTCCAATGGAAAGGAGAATAACGACAGGGACAAAATAACCTGTCACTCTATCCGCAAATTCCTGAATAGGGACCCTTGAACCCTGAGCCTCTTCAACCATCCTGATAATCTGAGAAAGAAAAGTGTCACTGCCCACACGGGTAGCCTTAACCTTCAGAACACCGTAACCGTTAATTGTAGCCCCGATTACTTCTTTATTTTCACTTTTCTCTACAGGTAAAGGTTCTCCTGTAGCCATAGATTCATCTACAGTGCTCTGACCAAAAACAACTATTCCATCGGTAGGTATTTTTTCTCCGGGCCGCACCAGCATAATATCCCCGACTTTTACTTCTTCCAGGGGCACTTCCCTTTCTTCTCCATCCCTGAGGATTGTGGCTGTTTTTGCCTCGAGCTGCAGGAGTTTCTTGATAGCCTGAGAGGCCCTTCCCTTAGCCCTCGCTTCCATATAACGGCCAAAAAGGTGAAAAGTCACAATCGTTGAAGCCATCTCAAAGAAGGTCTGAACTGGAAAAAACAGTCCGCCCAAACTAATTATAAATGGCGGAACAGAGCCAAGACTCACAAGAACATCCATATTTGCAGAACCGTGACGTAATGCATTTATACTGTTACTGTGTGTTTTGGAACCTGACACAAAAATTACAAAATAGCCTAAAACAGCAACAATAAAACGGTAATAAGGAATAGGGGTTATTAACATCTGAACCATCATCAAAATCATAATAATCGTGGAGAAAGATGCTGAGAAAAACATGCGCTGCCGTGCTTCAACAACTTCAGCTTCTTCCCCTTCATGGGGATCCCAGTATTTTGAAAAAGTGTGGAAAGGCTTCCAGCCTAAGGTTGGCACGGCTTCCTGGGCAGCGGGTTTTTTCTTATTTGCTTCTTCCATCAGTTCAGCATTATACCCGGCCTTGCTGACTGCTTCAAGGAGCGCAAGTTTAGATTCACCTTCCGGCAGTATTTCAGGTAAAAATTCCACATAGGCTTTTTGCGCAGCAAAATTGACACGGGCCTGAGCCACTCCAGGCGTTTTCTGCAGAGCCTTTTCCACCCTGTTCGCACAGGCTGCACATGTCATCCCATCTATCTTCAGTATAGTTGCCATTTAGATGTCCCCCTCGCTCATTCATTACTGTTAAAAAAATATACCCCTGGGGGGTATATCCAGCTTAATTCTTAAATTATCATAATTAATCTGCCCTGTCAATAAAAGTTTTATTATAATGTTTTATAATGTTTATTATAACAGGCGATTAATTACCAGAGGCCGGGATATTGGTTTCAGCAAAGATGTTCCGTATGTAAGTTCTATCATCCTGCCTTCTATAAGCAGCTGTACCTTTTCCACATCTGGAATCTCTGTCAAGGTTAGCATTAACTGGGCAAGAATATTTTTTTCTCCGCTCAGTCCGCCCTTGTAGTTTAAAAGATCATTTGTCAAATCAAGGACAAGCATGCCGTCCTGAAAAGAATAATTTCTTAGCGCTGTACCCGGAGGCAGTTCGCTAAAAAGATGGCTGTTCGGCCTTGGGCCTTTCAGAAGTTCGTTGATCGATGCCTTGATAATATCATCATCCGATGAAATAACACGGGTAACCGGCACATAAAATATATCGTTTTCTCCTAAAACAGTACAGAAATAAAGTGTTAAAGGCTGTGTATTTTCGAAATCAGTAACTCCCTCAGCTACCTCCAGATTAAGTCCCCGTTCCCGGCTGAAAGTACCTTTTCCCGGTGTGCCGCCTGGAAAAAGCTCAGGAGCGAAACCTTCTACAAGTATTTGTACATCTTTAACAGTAGGAAACTGTAAAAGAGTAAATACAACGCTATTTAAAACCTGTCTTTCCAGCCCGGGGTCGTAGCTTAAGAAAGAAACACTGAAATCCACTTTGGCAAGACCGTCCCTGATTGTCAGACCCCTGATCTCTGTCGTGGGAGACATGATCGAACTTAATCCGTAACGCATCTCCTGAGACGGAGTCGGTCCCTCAATCAATCTCTGAAGAGCGGCCCTTGCTACACCATCTGTCCAGGGAATAGCAGCAGTTACGGGAATTAGGTAGTTCCCTTTCCCTTCAAGAAAATAAACTTTTAAATATAGTACCCCTTCAGGAGGCTTTTCTTCTTCACTGTCCGCAGGCCCCTGTTCAGGTTCCTCCGGTATTACTGTCCGGGGCTCCTCTTTCTCTTGAAAGACATACGGAAAAAAATCTGAAAGACATCCTACTAGCAGCATGGAACCGACCAGGCAAATAAGTAAAACAAGGTACTTTAAAAATTTACTTATCTCTATCATTCCTTTCACTTCCTTAGCTTTGTCCTTTTGTAACTACTCAGAGAAAAGATAAGTGAAGCTTGGGGACATTCATAGGGGACATTCCCCGCAGGGGTGTGTTCCCATACCACTTGAAAAATGGGGTGTGTCCCCTTACCTAAGCTAAAGGGAAGAGATGGAACCGTCCCCATGCTTTGCGTCCCGAGCAATTAAGTAACCTATTGGCTGAGTAGTTACGTCCTTTTAATATATGTATAGTGTGCAAGGTCTAAATATGAAAAAAAAAGCAGCTTTTTTTAGGGCTGCTATAATAGTAATAAAATCCCTTGAACTTTGGTTTAAGGAACACAAGAAACGTAAAAAACTCCCTAACATTCCCAGACTATACTTTTTCTACCTCAGCATACTTTTCTCCAAAGGTTTCTACTGTAACTTTTTTGATCTTCTGATCCTCTTTCGGTTTATCATTGGCACCCCGGTTTACATTTACGATCCTGTCCACTTCTTCCATTCCTTCTATAACCGTCCCGAAAGAAGCATAGAGCCCGTCCAGATGAGGTGATTTTTCAACCATTATGAAAAATTGTGATCCTGCCGAATCCGGTATTTGCGTTCTAGCCATGGAGAGGGTTCCTCTTTCATGGCTCATAGGATTGGGATGGCCGTTTTTTGAAAATTCCCCTTTAATATGATAGCCCGGTCCCCCCATACCTGTACCCTGAGGACAGCATCCCTGGATCATGAAGCCCGGAATAACCCTGTGAAAGATAACTCCGTCATAGAAGCCCTGCTGAGCTAAGGAGATAAAATTTGCCACTGTATTAGGGGCAATTTCAGGTGCTAATTCTGCTTTGATAATATTTCCGCTTTCCATTTCAATTGTAACCTGAGGATTTTTCATAAGTATTTCTCCTTCCGTTTCCTGAGAATTTTGCCCATCTGCAGGCAAACTTATTCAACAAGTATTGCCGCTGGACTTTCTTTGCCTTCTACCAGGGAAGTAACACCTGGTAAGCTTTTATCTCTCCTCCGATAAGATTTACAGCAAGATCTGTAAACGGCTTAGCAGGACCGCTAACAAAAAAACGTCGGCTGGGGCCGTCTTTGTGATGTTCATCTTGCAAGAAATCGTTTTTAAAAAGAACCTCCTTAGCTTCCCTGGCAGTTTCCTCAGCAGAGCTGATCAGCTTCACGTTCGCACCCATCACTTCCTGAATAACATCCGTCATTAAAGGATAATGAGTGCAGCCTAAAATAAGCGTATCAATCTCAGCTTCTTTTAATGGCGCTAAGTACTCTTCAGCTACCAGCCTGGCCTCAGGAGAATTGACCAGGCCATTTTCCACAATCAGAACAAACAGAGGGCAGGGCTGGCTGTATAACTGCACATCAGGGGCCAACCTTTTGAAAACATCCTGGTACGATCCACTCTCAATGGTACCTGTTGTGCCTATTACACCAATTTTATTGGTTATAGTCTGCTTTAACGCAGCCCTTACTCCCGGTTCAATTACACCGAAGAGCGGCAGGTTAACTCTTTCCTTGTAGTAATCCAGCCCCGCTGATGCAGCAGAATTGCAGGCCACAACGACCGCTTTAATTTCCTGAGTTTGAAGAAAATCAATAATTTCATAGACAAACCCCCTGACCTGTTCATATGGTCGGGGGCCGTATGGCATGTGAGCTGTATCACCGAAGTAAACGATGCTTTCGTTTGGAAGCTGTTTATAAATTTCTTTGACTACTGTTAACCCTCCAACCCCTGAATCCAGTAAAGCGATAGACTTGTAACGTTCTATCTGAAGCCCCTCCTTTCCCTCCAAATCCACCTGATTCCCCGATGTTTCAGCCTTGCTGAAACGAGTTCACTTAGCTTTTCTCACAGTAAAAAAACCGCCGCTTATTTTACGCGTATCACTGACTGTTACAAATGCGTTTTTGTCCTCGGATGTAATCATTGCCATGAACTTTGGTAAATCCTTTCTCTTCAAAAGGCAATGAAGGATATGGTGAACGCCGTCTTTGCCGCAGCCCTCTAGGGAAGTAACCCCGAAACCTTCATCACGTAATTTCTGTTCGAGGCCTTCATAACAGCTAAGGGATATGACCTGGGCATCAACATAGCCTACAGCAATACGTTCTTCAATTACACTGCCGATATAAGTGCCCATTGCAAATCCTCCTGCGTAGAAAATAATGCTGAATGGATTATTAATATGTCTGACAACTTCAGCAAGGGCAACGATGTAAATGCCTGACTCTATAAAACCAATAAGAGAAGCCGCTAAGCCGCGGCCTTTCATGAGCATCAGTATTCTGAAAGTCGCAAGGGACATATCAATAGCCCTGGCAAAAAAAATGATCAGGCCGCTTAAAATTAAAGACAACTCCATTTCCATAATCCTCCATTCTGACTACTGAATACTAAATAGTTACATACTATTTATATAACAGCACTTATAGTTTATGCTCAAAAGGTAACTCTTATAGTCACAGTTTAACAACTGCCTTTTTCAGTGTCAATAGGAGGAATTAGATTCCCTGATCTTATCACTTTATATTTATTCTAAGCATATAATGTTTATCTAATGTAAAATACTTGAATAGAATGGCTCACTTTTGACGATTCTTTTGACGAAAATTGTATTTTTTTATAGAATAACTTGACGTTCTGTGTTAAAATAATACTTAAAATGTAATAGTAAATGTGTTGTCTTTATACCATTTATCAGATTTATGATTAATGGTATTTTTATCAACAAAAATATTTACTATTATTTTTTTAAAATAGAGCAGTGGAGAAGGTTTTTTCGAAGCGAGTATAGAATGTTAACAGATATTTTTGTTACTATCAACGCTTTCAAAAAGTGAACGTCCGCTGCTAAAAAAGTTTCAAACGGTTATGGAAAATTACAAATTGTTCTAATATTTTATTTGAGGAGGTGTTTTGTGTTGGCTGAAGATGTATTGGAAATCCGCTGGCATGCCAGGGGAGGGCAAGGGGCTGTAACTGCCGCAAAGACACTGGCAGAGATGTCTCTTACTAAAGACATGTATTTCCAGGCATTCCCGGAATATGGTCCGGAAAGAATGGGTGCCCCGATTCAGTGTTTTAACCGTCTAAGTAAAAACAAAATTTCAACGTACTGCGGGGTAACCAACCCAAAGATGGTTGTTGTGGTGGACCCCAGCCTGCTTGATGTTATCGATATCACAGCGGGGCTTGATGAAGACGGTATTATTATTATAAACACAGGTGATGAGCCTGCGGAAATCCGCGAAAAGCTTAACATTAACAACAGAAAAATTTTCACTGTAGATGCAACGCATATTTCTTTAAATACTTTGGGACGTTTTATGCCCAATATTCCCATGTTGGGAGCACTCCTGAAAGTAACGCAGTTACTTCAAAAAGATGAAGCGGTTGATTTTTTAAGAAAATCTTTTGACAAAAAATTTTCCCAGAAAGTAGTTGAAAAAAATATAGAAGCGCTGGAACAAGCCTTTAAGGAGGTGAAAGAAGAATGACCTGGGAGATCAAAGATATTCAAAAATGGGATTGGAAAAAACACCCCGCAGGCGCTGTAATTAAAGACCCGGGAAATTCCTGCCAGTTTAAAACAGGTGGCTGGCGTACCTTTCGCCCCATACGAGACGATAAAATATGTAACCAATGCCTAATCTGTTATGTCTTTTGTCCGGACAGCGCAATTATTGTCAAAGATGAGAAGGTTGTGGGTGTAGATTATAACTTTTGTAAAGGGTGTGGGATTTGCGCAGCAGAATGCCCGGTTGATGCTATTGAAATGGTAGACGAGTCAAAAGCCAAAAAAAAACAAGTAGAATAACTGAAATTAAAATACAAATATAATGTTGAATGGAAGGAGGCTAAATTGTGGTTATAAGCAATAAAACTATAGCTGCGATCGGCACTGATGCTGTATCCGAAGCAATGCGTCAGATAAACCCGGATGTTGTGGCTGCTTACCCCATTACTCCACAGACAGCAATAGTGGAAACTTTTTCTCAAATGGTAGCAGACGGCTTGGTCAAAACCCACTTTGTAGCAGTGGAAAGCGAACATAGCGCCATGAGTGCTGCTATCGGTGCAGCTTCCTCGGGGGCACGTGTAATGACATGTACGTCCTCTCAGGGTTTGGCTTACATGTGGGAGCTGCTTTATATTGCTTCAGGCTTAAGGCTGCCCATTGTGATGCCAAACGTAAACAGGTCACTATCCGCACCAATTAATATCCACTGCGATCACGGTGACAGCATGGGAGCAAGGGATACGGGCTGGATTCAACTTTTTTCAGAGAATGGGCAGGAAGCCTATGATAACACGATCCAGGCAGCCCGTATTGCGGAACACCCTGATATTCTTTTGCCTGCTATGGTCCTGATGGACGGATTCATTATTTCCCATTCTATAGATAGGGTTGATATACTGGAGGACGAAGTAGTTTCCAAATTTGTGGGTGAGTATAAGCCTGCATTTTCTCTTCTGGATGCTGAAAACCCTGTCAGTATAGGAACCTTTGACGGGCTTTATGGTTATTTCTTTGAATTTAAACGGCAGCAGGAAGAGGCAATGGTAAATGCCTTCAAAGTTATCAAGGATGTTGGGAAAGAGTTTGGGGAAATTTCCGGCAGACCCTACGATCTCTTCGAAACTGTGGGAATGGAAGATGCCGAATATGCAATAATTGTCCTCGGCTCTGCATGCGGTACTGTTCGTCATCAGGTAGAAGAAATGCGCTCCAGAGGGATTAAAATAGGAATGATTAAATTAAGGGTTTTCCGGCCCTTCCCGGCAAAGGAATTGGCTGAAGTTCTTTCCGGGTTGAAAGCTGTAGCTGTTTTTGACCGCTCGGATACCTTCGCAGGACACCTGGGAGGACCTGTTTTTTTAGAGGTTCGTTCGTCTTTATATGATCTGCCCAAGAGACCTTTAATTGTAAACTATGTTTACGGTTTGGGAGGGCGCGATCTATCGATAGAGCTTATTGATAAAGCTGTCGGGGAACTGGCAGAAATAGCCAGTAGCGGTCAGGTAAAACAGCTTGTTAATTACCTGGGGTTACGGGAATAGGAGGTGGACAAAACATGTCAACAAAACTAACGGAACTGGTGAAAAAACCCGAGATTCTTTCAGGAGGACACCGCTTATGTGCGGGTTGTGGAGCATCCATTGCTGTAAGACAGATGCTTATGGGCGCACCCGATGATGTAAAGCTGGTAATAGCCAATCCTACGGGATGCCTGGAGGTTTCTACAACTATTTACCCTTACACTGCCTGGAAAGCCTCCTATATACACTGTGCTTTTGAAAATGCGGCATCCACTCTGAGTGGAGCTGAAGCCGCATATCAATCCATGAAAGAACAGGGCAGAATTAAGGAAGACTTCCGTTTTGTGGCCTTCGGGGGAGACGGGGGAACTTATGACATCGGTCTTCAGGCCCTTTCAGGAGCACTGGAAAGAGGACACCGGCTTATTTATGTCTGCTATAATAATGAAGCATATATGAACACGGGGATTCAGCGCTCAGGGGCCACGATCATGGGGAGCTGGACCACAACAAGTCCTCATGGGGTTAAAGGCTCAGGGAAAAAAGAAAATCGTAAGGATTTAACTGCTATTGTGGCTGCTCATAATATTCCTTATGTAGCACAGGCATCAATAAGCCACTGGAAGGATCTGGTCCGCAAGTCTCAAAAAGCTTTTGCTGCTGACGGTCCTGCTTTCATAAATGTGCTCGCACCCTGCCACAGGGGATGGCGCTACGATATGGAAAAAACTGTAGAGATGGCAAAGATGGCCGTTCAAAGCTGTATCTGGCCTCTCTATGAAGTTGACAACGGGAAATGGAAGCTCACCACCAAAGTTCCCAATAAAAAAGATATATTAGAATACTTGAAGTCGCAGGGTCGTTTCTCACATCTCTTTAAAGAAGAAAATAAACACCTGCTGCCAATCATACAGCAGAATATTGATGAAGAATGGGAGAAACTGCTTAAAAAGTGTGAATAGTGAACTCGTTTCAGCAAAGCTGAAACATCGAGGAATCAGGTGGAGAATCTACTTCACCTGATTGAATAAACCCACCTACGCTATGCTTAGAGGTGGGGGCTAATACCCAAAAGAAAAATCAGGATATAGTCGGGAAAAAAGCGGGGTGGATAATTATCCACCCCGCTTTTTTAAACAATAAAACGCTTAATCTCCTGCCAGAGTTCCTCAGGGCGAAATGGCTTTGTCATATATGAATTAGCCCCCACCTTTATTGTCTTTTCCTTATCTTCTTCTTCCGTCTTTGCAATCAGGACTATGATGGGAATATTTTTAGTTTCTTCCATTGTCTTCAGCTTCTCGCACACCTTAAATCCGTCAATTTTAGGCAGCATAAGATCCAGCAGGATTAGGTCAGGCCTCTCCTTAAGGGCTGCTTCAATGGCTTTTTCTCCGTCTTTAACAACTACAGCTTTATAATTTGCCACTTCCAGGCAGGTCTTTACTCCTAAGATAATATTCTTTTCGTCTTCGACCAACAGTATCTTCTTACAAGGGAAACTTCCCCCTGGCTTCATGCTGTATGCCTGGCCTATTATTAATTCTTTTCCTGATAATCCTCTACAATGTTTTTAACCTGACCTATATCTATTTCCAGGGAACGGAGTGATGCGTTACCTGGCGTATCTGAAGGTAAAGCCAGCTCTTCCAGGAGCCATATCCTGGGTATGTTGTAGTGACCACAAACTTCATCGATGTTAGCTCCCCGGATTCCATCAACGTCTATTAAACGTCCACCTTGTGCACCGAAGGAAGTACCTTGGGGAGTACCTGGGTAGTACCCCGGGAGTGCAGAGGATGGTATCTGGGGCGTAACGAGCTCCGTATCAGGGGTCAGCAGGTAATACTCGCTTACTACTTTACGCATATCCTCCATTGTAAAACCGGTAATTCCCTCCAGTTCGCCAAGCGAAATATTTGCTTCTATCTGAGAGGAAAGATCGGCCCGTGTGTAAATATAATCCAGAGGCATGCCTGCAGCCTGGGAAACCTGTTCAATAGTCATCCACTCTCTAATATGATTGGGGTCAAGAAGTTCGCCCGCTTGCATGGCTTTATAATAAGGCAAACCGTCACTGATGATTTGGAGCCAGATTTTTATTTCTCCCAATTCAACATCATATGCTTCTCTTAACTCTCTTACGGTCGTATCCGGGGAAAGGGAGTTCGGCAGAGAAAATTTTCTGTTGATCTCAGCACGGGGAATGCCAAAATAATAGGATAACTCCTGCAGTGTTATTGCTCCTGTAATGTTTAAATCGTCCCCTTCATTTTCTATCTGCTCAGATCCTGCGAGCTCAGCTGATGCAAGATTATTATTTTCCTTCACAAAAGCAGTTACCCATATTTTGAAGCGGCCGATGGAAAACCCGGCTTCATCTCCGGCTTCAGCAAGTTCAGCCCGCGGCGAAACGAGGCGTTTAAAGCGGGGGAAATTAGGTGAAACAGGGCATAAAATGGATCGTATTTGCGGAATATCAATTCAGCTACAGAATATGTACCTGCAAGAATTACTACTAATACGACATATTTTAGTTTGTTTAAGACATGCTCCAACGGCTCCGGAACTTCTTTATTGAGCCCAAGCTTTTTCCCGAGATTACCGAACCATTCCTGCAATGAGCCCAGGGGGCAAATATAGCTGCAAAACATGCGGCCGAATAGCAATGTAAGGATGATCAGGGCTGTCATGATACCAATATTGAATGAGCTGATATGTTCGAGATAAACACCGCTGCGTAAAAGATAGGGCAGCGTTTCCAGGCCTCCGAGGGGGCATAACCCCTCCGCCCAGCTCCGCTCAGCAATGATAAATGGTGCAAACACATAAAATGCTGTTAGGAAGACAAAAACAGACTAAATAATAAATCAAACTGACAACCTTTTTGGTAACATATTATCACACCTCTCCTGACAAATCATTTATACTTATACACAAAGGGTCTTCACATGCTTCATCTACCTCGTCATTATTATAAGTTACAGGTATCAAGATTTTGTGAACAAAATATCAAGCCTTTATTAAGATAACTTATAGTATCTGCACTCTCCCAGAGCAAATCGACTTGTTCATTCTTTCGTTTCTTGCTCCCTCACTCCGCCCGCAGCGCTTCGATGGGCCCCTTGGCACCCCCAAAAATAAAGCCAAGCGAAACGTCCCCTTGGCACACGTCCCATTTTCAAGCAAGGAAGTTCAAAGCCAGGGGGACGTTTCGTTTGGCGCTCACTTTCATTTCTTTTCAAGCAAGGAAGGGATCGAAAATAGGTGGGCTTTTCAATCAGGTGGAGTAGACTCTCCACCTGATTCCCCGATGTTTCAGCCTTGCTGAAGCGAGTTCACTTAAGAATGATCGCTAATACGATAAAGATAACAGCAAGTACAAAGAAGACAATTTTTAGATTTTTTTTACCAATTTTCTTCATTAACCAACGTGTTTTTGGGTTACCGTCAAACATGATGGGGAACTCGAAGATCGCGCCAAAGACATACAATGTTGCTAACAGAAAGAGAATTACGGACCAGGTAGACATTTCACTCACATCCTTTAAAGATGATTTTTGTTTTTAAATATCCTATATGCCACCAAAACCAAAATCATGTTATACAGAATGCCGATTAAAATATACTGATAAAAACTCAGGTTCATATTGAGGAGCCCAGCGTCGATCTGGGGCCGCAGTATGGCAGACTGAACCGCCTTGGCTGGCCAATGTCCCGGGGCGATGGCAAAAAGCCACTCCAGGGCGTCAAGAAAGAAGAAACCGGCAGCGGGAAAGAGCAGTAAAAACCCGGTGGCCTTCATTGTGATAAATCCTTCTACTTTATTGTTTGCAAAGGCATTAATGAGAAAGGCGGTGATGGGAGTCTGCAAAGCTGCCAACAAGGAGATCAATAGCATGTCACCGGTGGAGACGGGAATCGCTGCGGTAAACCAGATAATAAAAAAACCGGAAATGGTAGCGAAGAAATACGCGAAAGCAACTTTAAACCAGATGTAATAACTAAGTGACATCTGTGAAATCTGGATGGAGGCAAACACCTGGTCGTCCCGGTCGTCCAGCAAAGAAAATCCTGCCATGGCACCATACGCAAAACCGGCAATAATAGCCATAAACATGGCGGTAATGCCCAGGGCCTGGTCTTCCACAATATTGTTGTCGATGAGATACTTCCCAATCCCACCCAGTACCAAGGGATAGATAATCATGACAGCCGTCATTTTATCCCGGAGCAGATTTTTCAGTTCAAATTTGGACAATGCCAACAGCATAATTACACCCCCGTTTCTTTCATAAGGTATTCGTTAAATTTAGGCTTAACTGCATACCGGTAAATCAAAAGAGCCAGCACCGCCAAGTATCCGTAGCCAAAGAGGATTTTCATCAGTTCAACATCCTGGAAACCAGCGCTAATTAAAATGCTAGATGCCTCCGGCGGCAGCAGAATCAGATATCTGGCGACCTCAGCGCTGATGATGCCGAGGGCTGCAAATACCGATGGCATAAGAAACAAAAAAGCGTAAACGATAAAATTCACCAAAAGAGATGTGAAGTCTTTTGCGCTGTAAGAAAAGCGTATGCCAATCAACGTATGAACCACAGTGACGATCATGACGGCAGGAACCAGGACCAGGTAGTTATAGGTGACGCCTTTAATGATGTAAACAGCCACAGAAATGAACAAGACGGTAATCATTGAGTTAAGGACATTCACGATAATTTTGGAGAGCAGATACTCATTCTCTGTCACTGGAGATATCATAATGGAGTTGATGGTATGCTCCTTTTTCTCATAAAACAGTGTTGCCCCAACCAAAAGCACTGTCATCATCACGCTGTCCATCAGAAAAATAACAGGGAGAAAGGTCCGCAGCACTTCTCCTTCAAGAAACCAGGACAACAATACCCAGAACAGCAAGACAACGAAATTCGCAGAAAACAGGTTATATTTGTTGAGCCGGTCAAATTCGCCTTTTACCAAGACCGTAAGCCTAGGCACGTAACGCCACCCCCGTCACCTTGATAAAAATTTCCTCAAGCGTGGTTTCACCGCTGTGTAGTGTTTCAATTTCTTTATCCCGCAGCAAATCACAAAAGACCGGAGTTTTGATCTCCGCCATGGAGAACTCCTGTGTTAACAGTTCACCGTTTTCCCGGTATTCTACTTTAACAGAACGTTTTCCATATTTAATTTTAAGATTACGGGGCGAATCCATCTCACGAAGCTTTCCATCAGCAATAAACGCTACACGATCGCACAACTCGTCCATGTCGCTCATGATATGACTGGTTAAAAAAACAGTGCCGCCTTTATTTCTAAAATCACGGATCATGTCTTTCATGATACGGGCATTGGCAGGATCGATCCCGTTAGTGGGCTCGTCAAGGCAGAGAAATTTAGGGTCATTGAGTAGCGCACGGACAAAATTCAGACGGATTTTCATCCCTTTGGAATATTCCCCCGCTTTTTTATCGCGGTCATCCCACAGCCCCACTTGTTTTAAGAGTGGTTCCACATCCACGGTATTCTTGTAAAGGTTCTTAAAGAATTCCAGGTTTTCCAAGGCGGTCAGCTTTGAAAAAGAAATGGGCATCTCAAAACTGACACCGATATCCTGATAAAATTCGTCACCATAGCTGGCTAACGGCTTGCCTCGATACTCAATTTCCCCTTTATATTCACGTAATAGTTTCATTAGAATTTTTTGTGTTGTGCTTTTACCGGCGCCCGATGGGCCGAGGAAGCCAAAGATTTCCCCTTCTTTGATTTCGAAATCAATACCGTTAATGGTATTACTTTCATTTCTGGGATACTTAAAGTGCAAATCTTTAACCTTAATCATCTGGCAAACCTCCTTTGAATCCATTATAAGTCATTTTCTTCTAGTTGACAACCATGTCATGTGACAATATTGTCATTTAATTTATATTATGTTATGATTAATAAGGAGGTAAGATACATGCCAAAAAACACTTTTTTTAACTTAACAGAAGAAAAAAAGAAAAGAATATTTAATGCTGCCATATTGGAGTTTTCAACCCGCCGTTTCAGTGAAGCCTCTATTAATCAGATTGTCAAAAATGCAGATATCTCACGAGGCAGCTTTTATCAGTATTTTAATGACAAAGAAGACATTTATCTCTATATAATTACAGAACTGGGCAAAGAAAAATTGGAACTTTTTGAAGAGGCGCTAAACTTGAACACGGATTTGGATTTCTTTGAATCCTACTTACATATAGTAAATATTGGGCTGGAATGGGCCAGAAGGAGGCCAGATTATACCCGCATAGGGATGCTGATGGAGATTGATGACAGTAAATTCATTGCCAAACTCCGTATCATGGCATCACAAGGGTATGAAATGCTTAGGAAATTAATTGAACGTGATCAGAAGCGGGGGCTTATTAAACCGGAAACAGACCCGGACTTGATTGTCGATCTCGTATATACACTGAATATCCATTTTCTAAAAGAGTATTTATCTGATGATCTCTGCAACCTGGAGAATATGGTTAACAAAACCCGCGAAATTCTTAAAATTATCAAAGAAGGTATCGCGCAAAGGTAAGGAAGGGAGCTGCCTGGCTTGCACAGAATCTTACCTGGCCGGGAGTGTAAATTATCTTGTGTAAATGGATCTTTCACCTAAACTTTGGACATACTATTTTCTGGCTCTTACCCACTAGGAGGATAGGGCAATGCTGGAGAGCAACCCGAGCGCCCAGTGGGGTTGTGTAAGCCGATAATAAAAGTTCCTGCCCTTTCTGCCTCTTTCCTGGAGTATCTCAGGAACACTTTGCCGCAGCTTATATACCCTGAGAACCATCAGGTAACCCGTGCTTCTTCCTTCGAAATATTTCATTGGGGCTCCCGGCTCCCATATATCGAAGTACCCTTTGGTACATAGCTCTTTAAATACGTTATCGCTGACCTTAAATTCTATATAGCAATCTATATAGGCAGCATAATTGAAGCTATATTGCTTTGAGGATATAAAGGCTAACAAACACTCACCTTTATTTGAAAGCTCATACTGAGGATTAGAAGACTTTATATCTAAAACAAAAGGTCCGATACGGTCATCCGGTAATACAGACTTTTTACATAGGAAAATCTGATGATAATCGCCGTAGCCTTGGGTTAAAGCATAAATATTTACTTTCTCGTCACGCAATGTAAAGGTTACTTCCACAGCCACACCTCATTTCTACAATGAAAGGTTAGCGGTTTATTCTTCAACTTATCAAACAGGGTGCTTCCGGGTCCAGCTCGAATGAAACTTTAAAGTGGCTCCCTTCCCTAGCATCTTCAGAAAGAAATATTCAGGCCAACCTAATTGTCATCAATATCATATAAATTATCATTGTCATAATCATCATAATCATCGTCAGTTGTCTCTGCCGTATTTTTCACTAAGAAAACAGTTTGACACCGCCAGCATTTTTAATAATCTCCGGTGTTACATTCACTATAAAATTGAACGTTTTTATTTCCACAGTCGGGACATATTACCAACGTGCTTCACTCCAACTCTTTTTCTTTTGTGGCTGCGAGAACTCAGTCAAAGCGCCGTAGTACGGAAATGGACAATATAATATCACCGTAAGGACTACGTAAAAGCAGTATCTCCCCTCTAATGCATAGTAGATATATCTTTTCCATGTCGAGAAGCCTCTTTTATTGCCAGTTGGATTTGGGCTGCCTTTCATTGGTTAACCTTCCTGACCAGTCCAATATACCATCTCCATTGGTAATCCGATTAAATCTTGCTGAGGCTCTTCTGGAATATTTAGAAGGTTCCCCCCAGACCGGTAAGCTGTTACCGCAGCAGCCAATGCATCTACGATATCGTCTTTTGCTACACCTGGACAATTTACCGCTGAGACAATTGTTGCAGCGTTAGGAAAATGGGCTTCAATTACACTAAGCCGCTCACTAAATCCTACGGCTTTACTTTTATGATGTTGCATACTCTGATGACCATTTAACGCCCAGAATAGCACCTCTGGATGAACTTCACGAACAATCTTACGAGCAGTACTGTTTATCTGGAGAATGTTATCAACCTCGTAAATCTTATTAGAGATATTCCAAGCCTGCCAGCTGAGACCCCGGTTAGTAATTTGTCTGCTGATAACACTGGCCTCATTGTAAGATTTAGCTTGTACTGCTTCTCGACATGGTGTCGGGAATACACTAGAGCTACGCGGTTTCCCTAAGAGCTGTCGTGCTTTAAGGTCACAGTTTCTCTCCTGCGGGCCATATGGAAGTCCAATCGGAATATCGACAAGAATTATCGCAGCATTGATGTAATAATTCCAGAGAGATTCAAAGGTACCATGAACTGAAAAGCCATGATTTCCATTCTCACTTAACTCAACGCTAAACCAACCCGCTTTACATCCATCAACGCCTATATATGTCATACGTTTTTCTCCTTACTAATATTATCATGGCCAACACTTATATCGTAATCACTCGTGCCTTGATATGACTGACAGACACAAAAACCTAACGTGGTTTGCTCTTCAACTTCTCCAACAGGTCCTTAATCTTTTCCTTCTGTTCCTTGGTCCCTTCCGGGTCCAACTCTAACGAAACCTTAAGCCAGCTCCCTTCCTTGGCACCTTCTGGAAGGAGCGCTATGGGTATATCAACCTTAATCTCCTCATCACCGAATAGGACAACGGCATAGTCACCCTCGTATCGGTCTATAACAGCTTTCATCTTTATATCCATTCCTTTCGCTTCGCTCAAGGCACAAAACGTAATGAAATATATTGCCTTCGAGCTACTCTTTCTATTATTCTATAGCCATAGGGATAACAGTTAACTACAAATCACGGG
>JAUSPO010000165.1 GCA_030656575.1 Bacillota bacterium | reverse complement strand
TTTCCCCTGTCAACGCTTCACGTGCAGTCTCGCGACCACCCGCGCATGACTCGGGGCCGTGATGGTTCAGCTATTCCTTTCACGTGGGGCTCTTTCATCCCCTTCTCTATGCCGGTTTATCCCGGCGCACGAACCGTCCCCGTGCTTCCCCCTTGCTTCGATCACATGTCTTTCTTGCTGTTCTTTTTCCTGTCCGAATAAGGAAAACTACCGACAGCGCTTAAAAGGCTGCTGATTACCTCCAGCCGTTTTACACCAAAAAGGAAAGTAATAAAGATCACAGGAATAAGGTATCCGCTCAACCCGCCAAAATGATCAAAGAAAATAGCAGCGGCGCCAAAGCAGATGCTGAAGAAATAAAGAACCAGAACCGTCTGCCGGGTAGAGAGGCCCACGTTCAGAAGGCGATGGTGAATATGTCCGTTATCTGCCTGAAAAATAGGCCGGTTACTCCTGAAACGGCGCCACATGGCATAGAAAGTATCTGTAATGGGGAGCCCGAAAATGAGAATAGGCACAATCAGAGTTGTAAGGGTGGCCTGCTTTGTAACGCCCATGATCGCAAAACCGGCCAGCATAAAACCTAAAAACAGGCTTCCCGCATCACCCAAAAAAATTCGCGCAGGGGAAAAATTGTGGGGCAGAAAACCCAGGGCGGCACCGGCAAGAATAAGGGCCAGAATCGATATAATGCTGAACTCTCCCCCGGTCAGGGCAAACATGACTATGGCTGCGATAACGCAAACTCCCGTGGCCAGACCATCCACACCATCGATCAGGTTTACGGCATTGGTTATACCCACCACCCAGAAGAGGGTAAGAGGCACAATAAAGATTCCTAAAAAAATCATTTCCTGAAAAGGAAGGGTAATAAACTCAATCTTAATATTATAAGAAAGAAGAATCAGGGCAGCCAAAAACTGACCACCAAACTTGACTTTATATGAAAGACCCCTGATATCATCGTAAAGGCCCATGGCCAACATGAGGGTGCTTCCCCAAAAAAGTCCCCAGAGCTGGCCTCCACCCTCCACAAAAAGAAGGGTCAGCGCTGCAGCAGCCCAGAATGCTAAATAGATCGCAACACCGCCCATAAGAGGCATAGCCTGTCTATGGATCTTGCGCGGGTCAGGATGATCCACGGCCCCTATCTTAAAAGCCAGTCGTTTCAGAAAGGGAGTAAGGAGAAAAGCAAGTCCAAAAGCCAGAGCCGGCGCTAAAAATTCCTTCATAAGAACAAACTCACCTGCACTTTCGAATCATAAAATAAAACATATATTCTTGAGAAAGGGAGAAAATTCCTGCTGCTTGTCAATTGTAATATTTACCAGAAAAAACATAATTAAACATTTAAACATATTGAAACTCAAAAAAAATTACGGTCAGGGATCTCACCGTTTTCTGCCTCTATCATATATGACGTAAAGAAACGTTTTTGGTTACGCATATATACAATATTATCTCATTTTTTTATATAATTGCAAGCTAAATATTTATATTCACTACCTTATATAAATAGGATTGCTGTAAATCCAGGGCACCGGCCTGCCTAAAAGCGGGCGTCTATAGACCTCTACCCGAAAAGTTCCCGGTTTTAATACTTTAAACGCCAGGACCTGTTGACCGCTTTCGTGTACCACCTGTCCGTTTTTTATGACACGGATGAGGCGCCTGCCTGATGACGGCGCGGCAATATGCAGCACTGTTGCAGGTGAGTAAGAAATTTCCCCGCCCATAACTGCTTCTTCTCCATCATCGTTTAAGGCGGAAAAACGAAAACCCTTCGTTTTTCCAAGGTAATCACTTCCGATAAAAAAATGTCCTGACTTTAAAGAAGAAAAAACCTGCTCACGGGCCTCCGCAAGATCTGCACTCAATTTTTCATGCAGAAGGATATGCGTATTTAATGTGCGGAAAAGAAATTCATAGGGAAAGACACAGAATTTAAAAGGTCCCAGCCTAAGATGAAATGCATGGGCATCACTTCCCGCAAAAGCCACCACAGGACGCTGCCTGCTCAGGGAGTCCCAGACCTTAAGCCCGTCGGGATCAGGAAAGCGCGCAGCCCTGTAAGAATTAAATAATAACCAGAAAAATGCCTCTAATCTGCTGTTATATGCATATCTCCAGAGAGAGCCAAAGTTCCAAATCTCAATACCCGTAAAGCCGGTTACATCCCAGTCGTCCCAAGCGAAGAAACGCCCTTTCTTGAAGAGGGGGTTTCCTTTCTCGACGGGATGGGCAAGGTAACCGAATCCACCCCCGGCATTAACGTCATCAATAACATTTTGAGGATTCTCTTCATCCTGGGGAACTGTTTTTCTCAAACCAAAGGCCAGATAGTGATTTTTTGCCATGTTCAATTCTGTCCCAAAAAGCACAAGAACCCCGTCCTGCCATCCTTCCATGCCTTTTTCCATCCCGCCCATGGTATTATGGTCAGTAATACAGAGAAAGTCAAGTCCTGCTTTCATGGCATCCCGGGCAATTTCATGTACCGTGGAGGTTCCATCAGAGAAGGTTGAGTGGATATGTAAATGGCCTATGTATTCAAATTCCTTCATTTTCTCACCTTCCGCATCGCCGCTAACAGTAATTATTATCTGTTGCAGACTCTTTATCCTTCTTTTAATTAAAATTTTTCATTTTCTGTGATACAATAAAGGAAAAGTCCGAGGTGGGAGAGGAGGCAGGGATTATGGGAACAGGGGTGAGGTGGTTTTTATCCCTTCTTCTTGTAATTGCCGTTGCGGCAGGCGGCTGGACAGCCTACCAGCGTTATGCTCTGGAAAGATCAAACAGACAGTTTGAGCTCGCTGTGGATTCCCGCCTGCTTTTCCGTGAAGATTTTGGCGGCGGAAAGATACCGGCTGACGGGCTGCAGGAGCTGAAAGAGGCAGGCTGTACAGCGGTAGCCGTGAACCCCTTAACACTGATGGAACTGGAAACTCTGGGAGAGGTAACCCTCTTGGATACGGCCGGCCTGCAGCGCCTGCAGGCCCTGGGCTTATTGGGAAATGAAAAAGAAAGGGGCCCCGAAATGCTCCCCCAGGGGATATATATCCTACCAACCGGGAATAACATCTATGAGGAAATCCGGCTTGCCCTTTATCCCCTGCTGGGTGATCAGATCGTGCCCCGCTTAAATTTTGAAGCCACCGGTTTTTCTGAAACCCGACTCCTTTTTATCCCCATGAGACATGCGCTTACTTTAAAAGAACTTCCCCTCTTTCTGCCCCGGGAACAGATGCTTTACTGGAGCAGGGAAGGCCTGCAGGTAATTCCACTTTTTCATGCTCCTTCACGCCTTCCCCCGGATTTTAATGAGAAATACTGGGAAATACTCGCCATACAGCTCATGGAGGCGGAAAACCATGGAAATATAAACATGAAAGCTGTGGCCTTCCCTTCCGGAAACTTTACCTATCCTCTGCCAAACAGCAGGGCAGGGGAGATGATCAGGGACGGAGGCTTTGCCCTTGGAGCAGTGGAGTTTATTCCGGGAAAAGGGCTGAAGGACCTTGCCCCGCACCTGGATTATCGTGTTATCAGAACGCACCAGATTACAGTAGCTGAAATGGGACAGTTAGGTGAACTGCGTTCCAGAGAACGTTTTGTCAGAGCTGTACAGGAACGAAAGGTGAGACTGCTTCTGCTGCAGCCCTTTCCTGAACTGGACCCCCGGGGGGAATTTACAGCCTACCTCGGTTTTATAAAGAATCTTAACTCCGATCTTGTTGCTTCAGGTTATTTTCCCGGAGAAGCATCTCCGTTCCCGATTTTTCTGGTCCCTGCAGCAGTCCAATCTCTGCAGATTGCAGGCGCGGCTGCAGCTGCCGCATTATTGGCGGGGCTATTTATCCTTAAAAATAAAAAACCTTCTTTAAAAAGGAAAAAAATAAAAAGAACCTACGAAATTATACCCAAAGCCCAGCGCCGGAATGCCCGCCTGGATGTTCAGAAAGAAAAGATTTTTTTCGGTTTCAGCATTTGTCTTGTTTTGGGAGCACTGGCCTTACCTTTATTTTACCTGCTCTTAGAGCCTGTCTTACCTGCCGCAGGCGCGTCAGTCCTTTCACGACTGCCTTCTTATGAATTTTTACAGAAAGGCGCAGCCCTGCTGGCTTCCTTCGTTTTCCCCACGCTGGGAACCATTCTTTTTCTGGGACCGTCTCTGCAAAAAAGCGCAGAAAATGGATATTTAAAAGAAATAATCAAGGGGTTTTTAGCAGCAGCTTTATTCAGTACGGGGGGAGCAATTATCGCTTCGGGAATTCTGGGGGATACGAGGTATTTTTTAAATATTGAAGCCTTTGCAGGTGTAAAACTTTCACAATTTGTGCCCTTTATCCTCTTAGGTCTCTATATTCTGCTGCAAAAGAGACAGGGATTGAAAAGGGAAATGAGCGGACTGCTGGATATGCAGGTAAAAGTAAAGCATTTAATCGTGATTTCCCTGGTTGTAGGAGGGCTTTTGGTCTATCTTATGCGGGGGGGAAATTTCCCTGCTCTGCCCGTAAGCGAGCTGGAAATGGCCCTGAGGCGTTATCTGGAGATTATCTTTGTGGCAAGACCCAGATTTAAGGAATTTCTCATCGGCTACCCCGGATTCTTCCTCATGTCTGCCCTCGTCCCTGCAGGTATTAAAGGTGTAAAGACGATGGCGCTTTTCCTGGGGCTTCTGGGTCAGATCTCCCTCTTTAATACTTTTATGCACCTGCACCGTCCCGTTGGGCTTTCGCTTCTTGGGACGGTTTATGGGATCATAGTGGGACTAATTCTGGGAATGCTGCTCTACCTGATTATAGCCAAGGTTGCTGCCACCCGAAAAATAGCTAATTCTTAATAGAAAGGTTACTATTCAAACATTCAGAATGCAGAATGCCCCGAGACTATGCTTCCAACAATTTAAATGTTTTCATCTGTTTCTCTAATCCTGACTCCTGACTCCTGAATACTTCTTTTAAAGTGCCGCTGTCATACTCCTTGTTGTAATAAGAGTTCCCGATAAAAGGTCGAGGCATTCCAATGCTTTTCCGGTGCCCTTGGCCACACATTCAATAGGATCTTCGGCAAGGTAAGACGGCACTCCCGTTTCCCGGGCAATCAACTTGTTGAGTCCGTCAAGCATTGCTCCCCCGCCAGTAAGGACGATGCCTCTTTCAATAATATCTCCGGCTAATTCGGGAGGAGTCCTTTCCAGCACCTGCCGGATACCCTGTAAAATAATGGAGAGAGGTTCGTTGAGAGCTTCTGCAATCTGCTCAGTGGTCACCTCAACTGATCGGGGGAGCCCGCTCACCAGGTCCCGCCCTCTCACTTCCTGCGTTAGAGACCTGCTGCCGGGAAAAGCTGAACCGATTTTAATTTTCAGCGATTCGGCGGATCTTTCCCCAATAAGGATGTTTTGCTTTTTTTTAATATAGCGAATAATGGCATCATCAAATTTATCTCCCCCTACCCGTACGCTGCAGGAAACCACAATTTCACCCATGGAAAGGACTGCTATATCGCTTGTCCCGCCACCAATATCAACGATCATGTGTCCGCAGGGCTCAAATATTTCCAACCCTGCGCCTAGAGCTGCGGCCCGTGGTTCCTCGATCAGATAGGCTTCCTTTGCTCCTGTGCGGGCAACCGCTTCGATAACTGCCTTCTTCTCTACGGATGTTGTCCCCGCAGGTATGCATACCACCACCCGCGGCCGAAAGAGGCGCCGTTTTTTGCATACTTCTAAAATAAAGTGCTTCAGCATAATTTCCGTAATATCGAAATCAGCAATAACGCCCTCCCTCAGAGGGCGGGTAGCGATGATATTTCCAGGAGTTCTCCCTAACATTTTCTGAGCTTCTACGCCCACGGCCAGCACTTTATGGCTCTGCTGCTCAATGGCTACAACAGATGGTTCATTCAGGACAATACCTTTACCTTTTAAATAAATCAGCACGCTGGCTGTTCCAAGATCGATCCCCATATCTACAAATAATCCCATAATAAAGTACACCTCTTCCCTATCGTCCAATCATGAAAGGGTTATTTTAATTGGATGAGTTCGCCATCTCTGCCTATTTTTCCTTTATTTTTGATATTTTTTTAAAAAAATAATTAAATTTTGGGAAGATTTATTTTTCCGCCACCAATAACTCATCCTGGTCGTCTTTCTCATCAAATAAATATTTGCGACGGGTGGCTTCTCCTCCTCTTATATGACGTTCTGACTTATTTCTTTCCAGTATATTACGAACTTCCTGAGACAGATTTACATTTATCTGTGAGAGGCGTTCAGTAACATCTTTATGAACTGTACTCTTGCTAACCCCGAATACTTGAGCCGTCTGCCTCACAGTGAAGCCTGTCTCCATGATATAATTCGTAATCTCCATAACCCTTTGCATAATATAATCCTGCATGGAGCCGCCCCCTTTGTCTGAACTTTGTAAATTTATATGTTCAAAAACCATAATTAATTCCTCGTATGGATGAACTTAAGGGGGTCAATAAAACGGCTTCCCTGACGCACTTCCAGATAGAGAAGCGGGCTTTCCTTGTAAAAGGTTGAAACTGCTGCCATGGCAGGTTCAGACCTATCGTCCTTTGTTTGCCACTCTTCGCTGTTCCAACCGCTTGTTACCTCTCCGGCAATTCCTTTATAAATCGTACGGATCGGTACCTTCCGTGATGCTCCTTCTGCTGTAGTCACGGGCGAAATCCCCTCCTCAGAAGGTAAAATACCCAGATTCTCTCCTCTGCTTATATAGCTGCCTTCTGCTACCCAGACTTCCTTAAGATTACCGTAAAAGGTCATATATCCCCCATCGTGCTGAAGCAAAACATAGGGGCTGTAAGAGCCTTCTTTTTCTCCAACTGTAAGAACATAGCCATCCCAGAGAGCAGCAACAGGCGCCCCCGGTACTCCCCTGAAAAAGGCACCGTTTAAGAGGCGGTGCAGTTTGCCGCCGGAAGGAAGCTTTTCTGCCACATAGCTGCCATAAGAATGATGCAGAGACCACTGGGACAGGGGAGAAGCGGCTTGCATCAGCAAGACATCCGCAGGCTGGAATGTTTCCACACTTTCCTGCAGCTCATGATCTGTCTCATCCCCGGGTTTTTCTATATCATCTACCGCCTCAGGGATAACGTTATTCTCAGAAACCTGGAGACCGGAGTATATCTCTCCAACCTCTTCTTCGGCGTACTCCACATTATCTTCTTCCTCAAAACTGTACTTTATCTCTCTTTCCACACCTGGTATTTCCGGTGAGGGCACACTTCCCCACCGCAATATAACAAAGGAAAGGAGAAGTACAACTGTTACTAAGTAGATTCCTGCAAGTAATAAATACCTTCGCGAAAAGATTCCTGCTCGTCCATCTTCTGAGCCGGAAAGCGCCTCTTCTTCTTTATGTCTGTCCTCCGGAACTCCCCTTTCTTTTTGTTGAAAAATACCGGCCATAGTTTTTTTCAGATCTTTTAACCTGTTAATAAGAGCAAACTTCCATTTTATTAACATGGGTTCCACCTCCATTTGAGGATATTATATCCAGGAAAGGGATGTTTTAAACACGACATTGGAGACATTCCTCTGAATGAGGTGTGTTCCCATACGTGTTTGGTCGGCGGCGAGACTTGGGGACGGTTCCATCGTCTTCCCTTCGCTGCGCTACGGAGACAATCGAACCGTCCCCAAGTCTTTTTGATGCTTTATCAGTAGCTACTTTTTTTTGGGGTCGGGTTCTTTAGGGCGAATGGGACTAATATATATAGGAAGTACCTCTGAAAAATATTTAGATGAATACAGGGGGACGGGTAGGAGGGGTTATGATTGAAAGCTTTTTTTATATATATTTTTTCATTATCCCTGGCCCTCATACTCCTACCGGCCATGTTGGCGGGTGGCTGGTGGAACCAGGAAACAGGGCCTGGACAAACCCCTGCTGAGCCTGAACAGTTCACGACGGACGGAGAAGACTTCGTCCTGAACATTTATCTATCCGACCGCAATGAAATTGGAGAAATAAAACTGGAAGAATACATCAGGGGAGTTGTGGCTGCGGAAATGCCCGCATCTTTTCACCTGGAGGCCCTCAAAGCCCAGGCTGTTGTGGTCCGTACCTATACACTGCATAAGTCGTTACTTCTGGGAGGGACGGGCTGCCGAAAGCATCCCGGGGTCGATCTGTGCACGGATAGTACATGCTGCCAGGCATGGGTGGATGATCAGCTGGCGCTTCTAAAGTGGAAAGATGAAGAGGCTGACTTCTATCTGGAGCGTATCACAGAAGCAGTCAGTTCCACCCAGGGCTTGATTTTAACTTACCATGGCATTCCTATTACATCTGTATACCACTCTACATGCGGGGGATTAACTGAGGGGGCGGCAGAAGTGTGGAGCGGCGGAGGAGCCCCGTACCTGCAAATCGTAGAGTGCCATTTCTGCCAGCATTCACCGTATTACAAAAAAGAGCTTAGCATGGATTTAAGAGCTTATGCAGCTGCATTTCAGAATGAAAAGGAAGCACAACCTGTCCTTGCTGAGGGTAATACCCCCCTTATGAATGTAATCCGTAAAAGTCAAAGTGGGCGAAATCTTTTGGTCAGCGTCGGAAAACCTGGTCAGCAGTACAGCGGCACAGAAGTACGGGGGATCCTGGGACTTCCTTCAACCTTTTTCCAGTGGCGCGTTCAGGGAGACCAGGTAATTTTTAATACAAGGGGATACGGCCACGGGGTAGGCTTGTGCCAGTACGGAGCTGATGGTATGGGGAAAGAAGGTAATAGCTTTACGGAAATTCTCCAGCATTACTACCGGGGAGTCGAGGTAGAGGATTCGGTGCTTTTCAGGTATTCAGAATTCAGCAGTCAAAGCTCAGAAGCCCCCGAGAATTTGCTTTCCACAGTTTACTAAACTGCATGGGGGCGGTTCTATTGGGACTTTTTCTAAAAGGGGTGTGTCGCCTTACCTGAAGTATGGGGACGGTTCCATCGTCTTCCCACTGGCTGAGGTAAGGGGACACACCCCTGCGGGGAATGTCCCCAAGTCTTCGCTTCGCTGCGGTGACGCTCGAACCGTCCCCAAGCTTCACTTATGCTTTACCCGGGTAGTTACATTAGTCTTATCGAACATTTATAGATGAGGGCAATTTGTACTCTTGCGTTAGTCTTTATGTTTTCGTCCGTTTCTTTTATTCTGACTACTGACTACTGGCTTCTGACTCCTATCTTTTTCATGGCAGAACAAAGACTCGTCCGCCCAGGGATCTTAGGCGGCCGGCGAGACGGTTGTATCCGCGGCGGATATGATTAATACCCCTGATTTCTGAGAAGCCCCTGGCGGCCAGGGCTGAAAGAACCAATGCAGCCCCTCCACGTAAATCGGGTGCCCTGACAATGGCACCCTGCAGCAGTTGCTGCCCGGTAATAATGGCTGTTCGTTCCTCGATACGAACCCTGGCTCCCATACGTATCATTTCTTCCACATGCATATATCTTTTTTCGAAAACGGTTTCCGAGATAACACTCGTTCCGTGGGCAAGGGAAAGAAGTGCCATGAATTGGGGCTGGAGGTCCGTGGGAAAACCAGGGTAAGGAAGAGTTTTAATATCCACGGCATTAACTCTGCCCCGGGATCTTATTCGGATTAAACTTTGACCTAATTCCTCTACGAGAACTCCTGTTTCCTGAAGCTTGGAAATTACTGCTGTGAGGTGCTGGGGAATAACATTTTCCAGAATAATATCCCCGCCGCTGATGGCAGCGGCAACCATAAATGTGCCTGCCTCTATCCGATCGGGAATTACTCTGTAATGCCCTCCTGTCAAGGAGTTGACACCCTCTATCTCGATAAGAGGTGTGCCTGCACCTTCTATTCTGGCTCCAATGTATTTCAGAAAGCTGGCCAGGTCAATGATTTCAGGCTCGGCAGCAGCGTTTTCTATCACTGTAGTACCTCTCGCCAACACTGCGGCCATCATAATATTTTCTGTAGCCCCCACACTGGGATAATCAAGGTAAATTCTATTTCCCCGCAAAAACGGTGTTTCAGCTTCAATATAGCCATCGTCCATGGTAAACTGCGAACCCATCGCTGCCAGGCCCTTTAAGTGAAGGTCAATGGGCCTTGTGCCGATGGCACAGCCCCCGGGAAGAGAAATGCGGGAACGACCCATCCTTGCCAGCAGGGGGCCCATAATCAAAAAAGAAGCCCGCATGCGGCGCACCGGGCCGTACGGGGCAGTACAGTTGTTGAGGCCGCGGGAATTAAAATATATACGTTCATTCTTGCGGTCACGATATACTTCCACGCCCAGAGACCTTAAAAGGCGTGACATGGTCCGCACATCATCAAGATCGGGCACATCATCAAGGATAATGTCTTCTGAAGTGAGAAGGGAGGCAGCCATCATAGGCAGGCAGGCGTTTTTTGCCCCCTTGATCCTGATCCGCCCCATCAGCGGAACGCCCCCTTCAACTAATATCCGTTCCATATAAAAACCTCCAACCTGCACAAACTTAACGCTAATATTGACGGGAGATGAGGGGAGTTCCTGCCCAGATAACAGTTTTATCAAGATAATCGTCGTAGCGCATGGCAAGATTCAGGTTAATACGCATGTTTTCCGCCCTGAGGTAATCTCCCAGCTCAGGAGTATACCCTGTGATACTGACCATGCCACCGTCGCTAATGCTTTGCACCTGTTCCCCCCGAAGATCGCGCGTAATGAGTAGAGACAGCTGCTCCATCTCTTCAGAGCCTAGTACACCATCCAAATGGCCTGTCAGGCAGAAAGACATATTGCTGTTTTGCGCTTCCGGTTTCAACAATGTTGGAATCCTGTAGGCGATACTGCTGAGCTCCCGGGCGTCGCCCTCCTGGATTACAGTAACAAGAAGATGAATAATCTTTTCCCCTTCCTGTTCCATACTCTGAAGCAGAAGGCGCATC
>JAUSPO010000151.1 GCA_030656575.1 Bacillota bacterium | reverse complement strand
AATTGTAAGCATGGGACGTACTATTGGTGGAAGTTTTGGGGGTAGTCTAAGCGGTTTAAGTGCCTCTGATCTGGGAGCTGCTGTTGTAGCTGAAGTAGTAAAAAGAGCGGGGATCTCAGGAGAAGAAGTGGATCAGCTCGTCTTTGGGTGTGGATGGCAGGCAGGAGTTGGACCTAATGTTGCCCGTATTTTGTCAGTCAGGGGAGGTTTACCTGTTGGGGTGCCTGCCTATACAATAAACATTCGCTGCGCATCGAGTTTGCAGGCAGTGATCGAAGCCTGCAGATCAATTCTCTGCGGTGATTCGGATGTTGTTGTTGCAGGTGGAACAGAATCCGGTTCCAATGTCCCTTATCTTATGACCCAGGCACGTTGGGGAGCCCGTATGTGGGACTTCCCTGCATATGATGGACTGCATAAGGACGGATTTATGTGTGCTCTGGCAGGTATGCTCATGGGTAACACGGCAGAACTTCTAGTGGAGAAATACTCCATCAGCCGTGAGGAGCAGGACACATTTGCCATGGACAGCCACAGGAAAGCGGCGAAAGCAGCTGCGGAAGGCAAGTTTAAGGACGAAATTGTGCCGATAGAAGTTAAAAAGAAGAAGGAAATGGTTACTGTTGATCAGGAAGAGATTCCCCGTGCTGATGCATCAGTGGAAAAAATGGGTAAACTGCCTGCCGTATTCAAAAAAGACGGCGGAACAGTAACGGCGGGAAACAGCTGTGCCCTCTGTGATGCTGCTTCTGCCCTTGTAATTATGTCAGAGGAAAAAGCCAAGTCTCTGGGCTTAACTCCACTGGCAAAAATTCGGGGCTATGCTGCAGCTGGCGTAGATCCCAAGTATATGGGCATTGGCCCTGCAGCGGCTATCCCCCCGGCACTCAAAAAAGCGGGGTTAACGCTGGAGGATATCGACCTGATTGAATTAAATGAAGCTTTTGCTGCACAGTATATTGCCTGTGAGCGGGAAATGAAGTTCGACCGCGATAAGGTCAATGTTCATGGTGGCGCTATTGCTCTTGGCCATCCTGTGGGAGCCACCGGTACCAAGTTAATTACCACCAACCTCAATACCCTGAAGCAGTATGATAAGACCTTTGGGTTGATCAGCGCATGCGTCGGAGGCGGACAGGGCCTTGCTGTTGTAATCGAAAGATTAAGTTAATCTTACAAAATGAGAGGAGGAAATAATTATGGAAATTAAAACAGGTTTTGTTTTGGGAGCAGGTATTATGGGGGCAGGGATTGCCCATCTTATGGCTCAAAATGGCGTGAACGCTATTCTGGTCGATGTTGACGAAGGTATTTTAAAGCGCGCCGTGGGCAATATTGAAAAATTGTTAACAAAAAAAGTAGAAAAAGGCAAGATGACTGACGCCCAAGTGAAAGAGCTTCTCGGGCGCATTAAGATTTCAACCGATATGAATGAGGCAGCCAATGCTGATTTTATTATTGAAGCAGTCATTGAAAATGTGGAGCTGAAGCAGAAGATTTTTGCCCAGCTGGAAGGGATTGCTAAGCCGGGAGTTGTTCTGGCCACCAATACCACGGCCTGTTCCATCTCCGAAATTTCTTCATCACTTAAAGACCCCAGCCGTGTCGTTGGAATGCATTTCTTTAACCCTGCGGTTGTCATGAAGCTGGTGGAAATTATGCCCGGCGTAGCCACTGATCCTGCTGCAGTGAAGACAGCCAAAGAATTCGCGGAATTTCTGGGTAAAGAGCCCGTAGTTACCAACAAGGAGACTATCGCGGGTATCGCCAGCCGTGTTCTTGCTGCATTACTTAATGAGGCTGTTTGGGTGCTGGAAGAAGGAATCGGAAGTGTGGCAGATATTGATAAGGCGATGATGATGGGTTCAAACCAGCCGATGGGTCCGCTGACACTGATCGACCTGATCGGAATAGATACCCACCTGGCAAAAACCAGAACTCTTTATGCAAAGTTTGGAGATGCCCGTTACCGTCCCTGCTATCTGCTGGAAAAAATGGTCCATGCAGGTTACCTGGGACGTAAAAGTGGAAAAGGATTTTATGACTATTCGCAGAATCCCCCAGTTCCCATGGTCTTAAAGTAAAGTACGAGTAACAGAGAAAAAACTGGAGGTGTATATGGATGAATTTTGATTTAAACGAAGAACAATTGGCGGTTCAGAAAATGGTACGTGAATTTGTAGCGAAAGAGATTACACCGAATGCTAAACAGTGGGATCTGGATGAATCATTTCCCATGGATTTATGGAAAAAGATGGGCGATCTTGGTATTGTGGGGACGGCTATTCCAGAGGAATTTGATGGCAGCGGTATGGACTTTATTTCTCACGCAATAGTGGCGGAGGAGCTTGGCTACGGGTGTTCTTCCATGAGGGGAAGTTACTCTGTGAACATATCCCTGGTCGCCAAGACTATATTAAAATGGGGCACCCAGGAACAAAAAGAGAAGTATGTCCCCCGTATTGCAAACGGTGAAATATTCGGATGCTACGGCCTTACCGAGCCCGACTCCGGCAGCGATGCAGCCGGTATGAAGAGTACGGCTGAAAAAGATGGGGATGACTATATCATCAGCGGCAACAAAATGTGGATTACACATGCAGACGTGAGCGAGGTTTCCATTGTTTTTGCGAAGACGGATAAAAATAAGGGCGCCAGGGGTATCACAGGCTTTCTGGTAGAAAAAGGCACCCCCGGATTTACTCCCCAGCCCATTCACGAAAAAATCGGACTCCGTGCCCAGGATACCGGCGAATTAATTATGGATGGAGTACGTGTACCCAAGGAAGCTATGCTTGGACCCGAAGGAAAAGGTTTTGCAGTGGCCATGTCCGCACTGGACAATGCCCGCTTTACTGTATCCGCCGGATGTATTGGTACCGCCCAGGCGGCACTTGATATTGCCAAGACATATGCCAAGGAAAGAATGCAGTTTGGCAAGCCCATTGCGGCACACCAGCTCGTACAGCAATTAATAGCCAATGCCGTTGTGGATATTGAAACAGGTAGGCTACTGGTTTATCGTGCCGGTTACCTTAAAAACAAAGGGGTTCCAAATACCCGTGAAACCTGTATGGCCAAGTATTTCTGCGGCGAGATGGTAAACAGGGTTGTATACAATATGATGCAGGTATTAGGAGGCTACAGTTTCTCCGGGGAGTATCCACTTGAAAGAATGTATCGCGATTCCCGCATCAATACTCTTTATGAAGGAACTTCCCAAATTCAGCAGTTAATAATCGGAAATTCCGAGCTGGGCATTCCTGCATTCGAATAAAATCTAAAAGAGGGGGGAAGGATGAGATTATTCACCTTCTCCTTTCTTTGATCTAAATAAAGATTCGTAAGGAGGAACAAAATGTATCAACTGCTCAAATACGAAAAAGAAGCCCCGCTGGCATTTATAACCGTTAATCGACCTGAGGTAATGAATGCTCTTTCCAATGCCCTGACAGAAGAATTTGCCCAGGTCTTTGCAGAGGTGGAAAAAGACGAGGAAATCAGGGTATTAATTATTACCGGCGCAGGTGAAAAAGCCTTTATGGCCGGAGCCGATATCAAAGAAGTTCAGGAGCGCGATTTTATCCTGGGGCGGAAACAAACAAAGCGCCGCCAGGAAGTCTTTAATATGCTGCCCGAGATGCATATTCCTGTAATTGCAGCTATCAACGGCTTTGCCCTGGGTGCCGGCCTGGAAATGGCCATAGCCTGTACCCTGCGCATTGCTTCCAGTAATGCCAAGATGGGTTCCCCTGAGGTAAATCTGGGGATTATCCCCGGCGATGGAGCCACCCAGCGCCTGCCCCGTTTAATAGGATTCGGCAGAGCCATGGAAATGGTGCTCACAGGTGGTATGATCGATGCGGAAGAAGCCTATCGTATCGGATTGGTTAATAAAGTTGTAGCCCCTGAGAATTTAATGGAAGAAGTTAAAAAAATGGCTAAGGTACTTATCTCCAAATCTCCGTTGGCTATCCAGTATGCCAAAGAGGCAGTCAATCGCTCTCTGGAAGTAGGACTCTACGAAGGTATGGCCCACGAGTCTTACCTTCACGCCCTGGCATGCGCCACGGAAGATAAGAAAGAGGGAGTAGCCGCTTTTTTAGAGAAGCGCAAGCCTGTATACCAGGGGAAATAGTCTAACAGGAAAAAAACCAAACTTTTAAAATACCATTGCCCGGGAAATTACCCTGGGCTTTTTTTATGCGCAAGACACGGGGACGGTTCTCTTGTCTGCCACTATCTAAGGTAAGGGGACATAAGGTAAGGGGACATACCTCTGATGAAACGGGGAATGTCCCCAAGTCCTTCGCTGCGCTACGGGGATGCTCGAACCGACCCCATGTCTTCGCGGTCCCACTTCCGACTCCATGTCTTGCTTATGTTTAATCTGAGTAGATGCTATTTTACAGTAGTTACTATTTACATTGACAGTGTGGCAGACAACTCTTAAAATGATAGTACTACCGTGAAGAGAATCACGATTGGAAAGGAAGGTTTAGGAGTTCTTATGATGGACCATCCGCTATTAATTAAGACGATGCTGAATAGGGCGTATAAGCTGTTTCCTAAAAAGGAGATATTTTCAAGGTGTCTGGATAAGGATTTTAGATATACCTATGGGGACTTTTATGAGAGGGTCTGCAAGTTGGCCAACATTTTAGATCATTTAAGGGTTAAGCCGGGAGATAAAATTGGGACTTTTGCCTGGAATACCCACAGGCACATGGAACTCTATTTTGCCGTCACATGCTGCGGTGCAGTTTTACATACCATAAATATTCGTCTTTTTGCAGGGCACCTGCAGCATATAGTTAACCATGCTGAAGATAAACTTATTTTTATAGATGATGATTTAGTGCCCCAGATTGAGGAAATAGCTGACGAGCTTACAACAGTTGAAAAGTATATTATTATGACCGATCAGGAATCGATTCCCGAAACGACTCTTTCTCCTGTTTTTAACTATGAAAGGTTAGTGGGGAATGCTTCCCCTTCTTATGATTTTCCGGATCTTGATGAAAACACCACTGCGGCGCTAGCCTATACTTCTGCCACTACAGGTTTGCCCAAAGGAGTAACTTATAGCCACCGTTCCACCTACCTGCATGCATTGACCCTCTGTGTTCCGGATGCTATTGGCATATCTGAGAGGGACGTTATCCTCCCCGTTGTTCCCATGTTCCACGTCTTCTCATGGGGATTTCCATTCTCTGCGGCATTGATGGGCTCCAAGCTGGTCCTGCCCGGCAGAAATCTTTCGCCTCCTGCTCTCTGCGAACTGATTGAACAGGAAAAAGTTACGCTTGTTCCCGGAGTCCCCACGATCTGGATCAATGTCTTTCAGCACTTAGAAAGCGGGGCAGCGTACGACCTGAGCAGTATTCGGTATATATTAAACGGTGGAGCTGCAATATCCAAAACCCTTGTGGAAGCTTTCCATAAAAAATACGGCATTAAAATTCTGGGAACATACGGAATGACAGAGGCATCCCCTGTTGTCCTTACCTGTCCCCCGAAAAGCTATATGGATGAGTGGGAAGAGGAGCAAAAGTATGAACTTGAGTCAAAGCAGGGACGCCTGCTCCCTGGTTTGGAAATGAAAGTTGTTAACGAGAATGGTGAAGAAATTCAGTGGAACGGAAATGAAATGGGGGAGTTATTGCTTCAGGGGCCATGGATTGCCTCTGAATATTATCATAATCCTGAGCAGAGCGCCGCAGTATTTAAAGATGGCTGGTACCATAGCAACGATATGGTCACCGTGGATGGAGAGGGCTATATTCTTGTTCAGGACAGAGGTAAGGATTTAATTAAAAGCGGTGGGGAGTGGATCTCATCTGTTGACCTGGAAAATAAAATTATGGCCCATCCTGCTGTTGTGGAAGCAGCGGTAATTGCCATTCCCGATCAAAAATGGCAGGAGAGGCCTATGGCATGCGTGGTATTAAAGGAGAGCGAAAGAGGCAGGGTTACTGAGGAAGATATCCTCAATTTCCTGAAGGACAAAGTGGCAAAATGGTGGTTGCCCGATAAGGTCACCTTTATTGACGAAGTTCCCAAAACAAGTGTAGGTAAATTTGATAAAAAACTCATGCGGGAACAGTATGCCTGATTGAAGGAACTTAAAGAGCTTGTCTTTTAGCTAAACTCGGGATGAACTTTTTTTATCCAAATCCATTAAAACATAAGAATTGGTGTCGAATAATGACGAATTTAATAGAAAAATAGGAGAAAATTTTATAAATGCGGCTACGGGGGGGCAGATGATGCCCCCCGTAATATAGTTCTACAGCAAAAGGTTGTTATTTTGTGCCATCGCTAAGCCGCGAGGATGGTTCCATCGTCTTCCCTGCGGTCCTTCGGCCCTCCGGCTCTTCGCTACTCTAGGAGGACGCTCGAACCGTCCCCATGGCACCGCTCATTTGGTCCTTCATTCCTGCCTGTTTAGTCTTTATTCTGACTCCTGACTCCTGAATACTGAGCAGTACTCCCTACAAAATTTCCCCTTCCGTACTTACTACTATTTTTTCCAGGGGAATTTCTTTTCCGGCTTCGTTCATGGCCGTTTCTATTATGCGAATAAATGCTGAACAGCAGGGGACCTCCATATAAGCTACCGTAATTTTTTTAATGTCGTTGTATTTAATAATCTCCGCAAGTTTTTCCACATACATCCCTGCATCATCCAATTTTGGACAGCCTACAACGAGGGTATTATCCTTTAGGAAACGTTGGTGAAAATTGCCGTAAGCAAAGGGAACACAGTCAGCTGCAACTAACAGGTTGGCTCCCTGAAAAAATCCGGCCTTCGGAGGCAGTAAAGCAAGCTGTACCGGCCACTGCTGCAGCAGGGAGGGACATTCTCCCACTTTTTCCCCATCTATTTCCTTCATCCTATTTATGGTTTTTATCTGTGATGAAGGACAGCCGCAGGGCAGGCTGCCCCCGGCATTATCGCTGCATGGTGTGACGCTGCCTTTCTCTTTTTCTAACCTGCTGACGTGGTTTTGGACTGCCTCTTCGTCATAAGAATCAGCTTCCCGCTCCAGTATAGTGATTGCGCCTTCAGGGCATTCTCCAAGACAGTCTCCCAGCCCGTCGCAGAGATTGTCAGAGAGCAGGCGCGCCTTCCCTTCCATAATTTGAATTGCGCCTTCATGGCATGCCGGGACACAAATACCACAACCGTTACACTTATCTTCATCAATATGGACAATTTTTCTCTTCATAATTTGTAAAACCTCCTTATAGAAATCTCTTAACTTTATTATAAGGATGCTTATGGGTCTTTACTGTGATCTATGTCATAAAAAAAAACTACCCTATATTTAATTCTACTATATCTCCGTCCTGCAAAATATAATCCCTGGCTGCTGTCTGGCCTTCAAACTTTGTCGATCCCCAGACGCGGGCATTTTTTAAACGATCAGGAAAATCTCTATGGATACTGTAAGCAAGGTCCAGGACAGTATCACCGTTTTTCAAAATAAAAGGATTATCCATATCAGGCTGTTTCCCCGGAGCTTTCGTATAGACTCTGATAATAGAAAGACCCTCAAAAAATCTTTCTTTTAAAAGATCAAGATTATTATCGATTACAGAAATATTAATTAGAGGAAGTTCGGGCATCAATTCCTTTAGTATGTCGAGGTTTTCTTTGCTCTTTTCCAGGTCCATTTTATTTACGGCTGCAATATAGGGAATATATTTTCTCTCCTCGGGTTCCGGCTCATTTTCTGGTTTTTCTGCTTTAATCATTTCCCTAATCACTCTTTTTTCCAGTAAAAAGGAGAGCGTTTTCTCCGCTTGTTCCAGGCACTCATCATTGGACGCATCCATCATAAGAAGCAATAGGTCTCCTCCCCGCAGGGTGTTTAAGAGACCGGTTGGAGCGCCTTCAAAGGTTAACGGAGGGGTATCTACCAGTTGAATGAGGATATCCTTGTATGGCATCATCCCGGCAAGGGGTAAAGTCGTTGTAAAAGGGTATTCACCAATTTTTGGTTTCGCCTTTGTCAGGGCAGCAACCAGTGAAGATTTCCCCACGTTGGGAAATCCCACAAGGACGATCTGCCCGGCACCCTGCTTCTCAACAAAAAAGGGATTAAAGCGGGTTGCTTTTGACTTTTTTTCCCCTTCTTCACGAAGCTTGGAGAGACGCCGCTTTATATCAGCCTGTAATTTCTCCGTTCCTTTATGTTTGGGAATAACAGCCATCATTTCGTGCAGGGCTTCAACTTTTTCATCAATTGTGGAAGCTCTTTTATATGCTTCTTCTGCAGCATGATACTGAGGTGTAAGATTGGCCGGCAAAAGCTCACATCCCTTTATTCTCCATTTTATCTTCTCTGAAGAGTTAAAGCAACTTATTTAGCTTCCGCCAGCCATGCCGTAGTTTTGTGTCAGCATCGTTAAATCAAAAATGTCCACGATTGCATCGCCATTTAGGTCGGCAAGAGGGTTCCAGTGATCGTCTCCCGGGCGTGTGCGGTATGCCAGTGATAAAAGTGTAAGGTCAGTAATATCTATACGGTTATCATTGTTAAGATCGCCTGCCCAGAGTTTCAGATCTACATTCTGGAGGCCTTCTTTCGTTTGTAAATTAACTTTCAACTCTTTTGTGAGATACTGCTGGCGTGTAGCTACCAGTCTGTAGGTGCCAAGGGGTAATTCTATGGAAAATTTCCCCTCCGGAGAAAAATTGGGAACGTGGAAGATATGGCCTTCCTTATTACAAATAAAAGAAACACTGGTTTTGTGATCCGGCAGAGAACGGCCTTGGATGTTTAGTGATCCAGATACAACGCTGCCTTCTGTGATGGTATAATTGAATGTTTGAACCGGTCCGGGGATACCACTAAAGTAGAGTCTGGCTTTTACGGTTTTGGTTTCATCTAAAACAAAAGTGTTTTCATAGAGATGGCTTTGCTCATTAGGTTCACTCCCATCGAGAGTAAAATATATTTTTGAACCCGGTATGGTTTGCAGAAATTGCAGGCTAACAGTGTTTATGTAAACTCCCGGGTCGGGCTGGACAGCAGGGAAACCAATTTCGATTACCTCTATTTTTACTTCTGCCGTATGCCCTCTAAATTTACCTCTAATGACAGTGCTGCCGGGAGATATTCCCTGCACATTCCCGTCCTGGATTGTGGCCACGGAACTATCCGAGGATGACCATTCAAGAAATTCTGCATCTATTTCCCTGGACAGCTTTGTACAAAAAATAGCATTGGCTTTAATTGCCAAACTATCACCTGTTCCAATGATGGTTCTATCTGTAGAAAGGACCATCCTTTCAAGGGCTTCAAGGGAGAGGGGGAGAGCTGAAATGGAAATATTATCTATGTACCAACCCATTCCCGGGCCGTTATTATTACTTTTCAGGCGAAATCTAAAGTAAAAATTTTCAGCGCCGGAGGGGATATTTAACGGTAGAGAAAAAGGGCCATACTTTTCGTTAGTTCCGAAAAAGCGGTAGAGATATGCCCAGTTCTTTCCATCAGTGGATATCTCAATATAGGCATAGTCATCTTCTTTATCTTTTCCTGTCCGGAGATCAAAAAAGTGCTCGATGGTAAGAACGGGGCTGTGATAACCGCACAGAGAGAGTGGCGCTGCCAGGGAAATCCATGAGTGAGAGTTGTTTGCATAATTTTCCCATGGAGAATCGGCAAAGGCAAAAATTCCCTCGTGCACTTTCTCACGGGTAATTTTCCAGGGATTAGAAGGGGATGTGCTCCAGTTAATGATGCCTTCTTCTGCTCCATCACTAAAGATTATCTCTCTGGTGGGAAAAGAATGGCTGTTCACTGCCTCATAGACATCTAGAACACCAAATCCATAAGCATTATCGGGGCGTTTACCACCTGCATTCCAGGATGGATCCCAATAGGCTGTTTGCGTAAGTGTATGTATGATTTCAAGTGGTGTGAGCCCTGGTTTTGATTCCAGTAAAAGGGCTGAAGCGCCTGAGACATGGGCAGCAGCAAGGGATGTTCCGTCCAAAACAGTATAGCCGTTGTTCAGCCATGCAGATCTAATGTTAGTTCCAGGGGCAGTTATCTCCGGTTTTGTATAGATTACGTCCTGCCATTTAACAGGCCCTTTACTGCTGAAGTCTGCTGCTTTGAATGAGTCACCTACTTTTTGGACCGCGCCCACAGAAAAAGCATGGGGATAGCTTGCGGGACTTCCCGGCCCTGAATTACCGTTATTGCCTGCTGCAAAAACAACAAAAATACCCGCCCGTTCTAAATTATGTAATATTTCCCATTGCAAATAATCAGTCACATATTCCGGCCGGGATGCCCAGGAACAATTCACAATCTGGGGTGCATTTTTGGGATCACCTCCCGGAGCTAGTAACCATTGGAAGGCCTGAGTAATATGTGAATCCCAGGCGATCCCCCTGGAAAAAATATTTACACCTATCCAACTGGCACCGGGTGCCACTCCAATAGGTTCGTCAGGTGTGCCTCCTAAAATAACCCCGGCAACATGTGTTCCATGCCCGTTCGAATCAAAAGGGGTGGTTTTCCGGGAATCATCGGAAGTAGCGTCATACCAGCTGGTTTCATGACTGTGCCCCTCAAGGTTCCCCCGATAGCTGTTCTTAAGGGCTGGGTGATTTTGATCCACTCCTGTGTCCATGACGGCAACGACAACGCCTTTTCCAAATATTCCTTTATTCCAGACAAGGGGGGCCTTGATCAGTTCTAAGTTCCATGGGTATTGGCCTGTTTCATTTTGATGCGTTGAGGGTTGATAGGCCATTTCAAAATCTTCCTCGATAGGGGTGTTTAGCGGAGTTGAAAGATTGTACTGACGTTCAGATCTTATATGTATAATCTCGCTAAGAGCAGACAATGCATTTAATGCATCTATGTTAATACTTGCTGAAAAGGCATTTACTATCCAAAAAGTTTGGTAATCAAGGATATTTCCCCTGGATATTTGATCCTGAATTACAGGCCATATTTTTTCTTCTGAAGAAGATGCTGTTTCCTGAAGCTTACTAATTACCTCTTTTACATTGCTCTCTGTGCTGGAGGCAGGGTTTTCTTCAAAATCCGCTTTGTCTTTTAATACTACGATTACCCTCACGAAAGGTTCTTTTTCAAGGGCAGCAAAAACGCTTTCAGAAATTTGCGTTTTTGCATTGGTTATTTGAGCCGTAAAAGGGTTAAAACTGACAATTGAGCAGATGAAAAAGGCTAAAAGCACCCAAGCCAGTCCTTTTTTTATTCCAGTCATCTACAGCACTCCCTCAGCTTCAACCTCTAGATCATATTGGATTATACCATTTAACTGATAATAATTAAAAGGGATAATTTACTATTATTGGAAAGCTCGCTTAGGAAAATTATCCTAAGCAAAAGGTGGGGGTTCTGTCTTTTGCTAACTTAGACGTATTAAAAGGCCAAAACGTTTCTTTGCTTAAAAAAATAATATAGTTAATCAATAGCTTTATGGTAAAAATAAAAATAATAATTTAAGTAAGGGAACTATATTTTGCAAGGAGGTGTAAAAATGCCTGACAGAGTGGGCCGGGTTAATAATCCTATCAGCAGGGTTAAGTGTATAGTAGACAGCTGTACATATTGGGAGCAGGGAGATCACTGCAAGGCAGAAACAATTGAAATCCAGCCTCCCCATGCATTAGAAACGGAAACAACCGATTGTGGTACGTTCTCTAAAAGAGAGGAATTTTAAGTTACAAGGGGCCTTCGGGCCCCTTATTTTTTAACAAGTGAGAATAAGGATATCCTGGAATGGATTTCATCCATTATTGGCGTTCCGAATTGATAGGAATTATGATATAATAACGGTTGCTGTGGATGTTTCACGAAAAAAGTTTATTGAGAAAATAAGTACATGCGGGAAGGAATTCAAAGGATAATCACGAACTAGATATTGGTTTGGTTATAAGTTTTTTAGAGAAGTTTTAAAAAATTCAAAAAAAGGGGTGAATTAGTGCATGAGTGAACGGAGTTTTGTAGGCGGTATACATCCCAGCTATTTCAAACAATATACAGCTGGAATGCCCATTGCTCCCGCCCGCCCGCCGTCACAGGTAATTATTCCTTTACACCAGAATATCGGTGCACCTTGTGACGCTGTAGTACAAGTGGGAGATGAAGTAAAGGTTGGACAGAAGATTGGTGAGCCAAAAGGCTTTGTTTCAGCACCCATCCATGCCAGCGTTTCCGGCAAGGTTACCAAGATAGAGCCTTATAACCATCCGCTGGGTAATCCTGTCATGGCCGTTTTTATTGAAAACGACGGTCAGGATACACCATATGAAGGGATGAAGCCCAATAAACCCTTGGAAGAGCTTACTCCTGAAGAAATAAGGCAGATTGCGAAAGATACTGGCTTGGTGGGTCTTGGTGGTGCTACTTTCCCCACGCATGTAAAGCTTTCTCCGCCTCCGGATATTTCTATCGATACGGTGGTTATTAACGGAGCAGAATGTGAACCATTTCTTACTGCGGACCATATCCTCATGTTGGAAAGAGCGGAAGACATAGTATATGGTTTACAGGCATTTATGAAGGCTCTGGGTGCTACAAAAGGTATTATCGGGATAGAGGATAATAAACCGGATGCTGTGGGAAGTATGCAAAAAGCCGTGGCCGAAAGCAGTGGGGGGTATGATATTGAGGTTCATGCTCTTCATACAAAGTATCCCCAGGGTGCAGAAAAGATGCTTATTAAGGCTACGCTGGGAAGAGAAGTGCCCCCAGGGGCGCTGCCCATGGCAGTAAACGTTGTAAACCAGAATATCGGCACAGCGGTAGCCATGGCCGAGGCCATAAAGCTGGGCCGAACCCTTTATGAGCGGGTTGTTACTGTAACAGGCCCGGGCATTAAAGAACCTGGGAACATCCTGGTAAGAAATGGTACCCTTGTGAAAGATATTATTGAACAGTGCGGCGGCATGACTGATGATGCCCGGAAGCTGATCCTTGGAGGCCCAATGATGGGCATGGCACAGGCTTCAGATGATGTTCCCTGTATTAAGGGAACTTCAGGTATCCTGATTTTAACGGAGGAGTTTGTTACAGAGTATCCCATTGATCCGTGCATCAAATGCGGTAAGTGTATGGAAGTTTGTCCCATGAACTTACTTCCCAATTTTATCGGCTCTGCTTCTGAAAAAGAGAATATGGAGCTTGCAGATAAGTATGGCGCAATGGATTGTTTTGAGTGCGGGTGTTGTACTTATACCTGCCCTGCCAAGAGACCCCTTGTACAGTGGATTCGTATAGCTAAAGGGGCAATTGCGGCCAGCAAGAGAAAGTAGCAGGAATTGGAGGAGGGATTAAAAAATGCAAAAGAAACTGGTAATGTCTTCATCCCCGCACCTTAGATCCCCGGAAAGTATTCAGAGCATTATGGTCGATGTGCTTGTAGCTCTCTTCCCCGTAGCTTTGATGGCTGTTTTTCTCTTTGGCTACCGGGCTTTGGTTACGATGGTAATAGCCATGGTTGTGGCTATGGCTACAGAAGCAATTATTTTGCGCAAAGGAAATTTTTTTGGGGATGGAAGTGCGGCAGTAACGGGATTGCTTTTAGCTATGACTCTACCCCCTTCCCCACCGTGGTGGGTGGTGGCCATGGGTTCAGTAGTTGCCATTGCTATCGGCAAACATGTCTATGGAGGAATAGGTAGCAATATTTTCAACCCTGCTTTGGTAGGTAGGGCCGTTTTGGTTGTTTCCTGGGGAAGTCATATAGCGGGTAATGTCTGGTTAAAGCCTGTACCTTTTGGTTTTGCTGCAGATGCAGTTACACAGGCATCTCCACTGGCCACTTATGGTGCTTCTCTCGGTGATCTCTTTATTGGCACGGTTTCCGGTTCACTTGGTGAGACCTCTGCTTTAGCTTTAATTATTGGCGCTATCTGGCTCTATTACAGGGGTCATATTGACTGGCGCATTCCAGGTGGATTTATTGGTGTGGTCTTTATTTTAGGTTTAATCAGCGGCGGCTTTGAAATGGGTCTTTATCATGTCCTTGCGGGAGGCGTACTGCTGGGAGCGCTTTTCATGGCTACGGATATGGTTACTTCGCCTGTTACGCAATCGGGTAAGATCATTTTCGGAGTGGGCTGCGGTGTGGTGACAATGCTTATACGTCTATACGGTGCTCTGCCTGAGGGGGTAACATTCGGCATTCTGTTAATGAATGGTCTTACTCCTATTATTGATAACTTGACTTTACCGAAGAGATTCGGGGAGGTGAAGAAAAGTGCGTGATAGTTTAAGAATGGCTTTAACACTGTTGATCATTGGTGCACTTTGTGGCGGTCTTCTTTCTGTGGTTAATGGGATAACCAGTCCTCTTATTGCAGAAAGGGCCATGGCCGAGTTTCAGGAGTCTATGGGAAGATTTTTTCCCGCTGTGGCTAAGGTTGAGGTTGAAGAGGTTAACGGCGAAGAATTTTACTCCTGCTATGACGGCAGCGGTAAGTTCCTCGGAGTAGTGGGGCAGGTAAAAGCTGCCGGCTACGGGGGAGATATTTTCTATGACCTGGCTGTAAATGATGCGGGGGATATTATTGGGATCCGTATCGGTTCCCACGGGGAGACTCCCGGAATCGGTGACGTTATTGAGAAGGAACCATTCCAGAGCAGGTTAATTGGCCGTAACTTTGCTGATCCCATCTCGGCTGGTGTGGATGTTGATGTATCCACAGGAGCCTCGGTTTCTACAGGTGGGATGATCAATTCCGTTCGCAGGGTCATGAACGTAATCGGAGAAAACTTCCTCGGCATGGAAGTTGAAAAAGCTGAGATCGACATGTCCAAAGTTGCTGATGGGACATATACAGGCACCGCTACGGGTTTCAAGCCTGATCTTACGGTGGAAGTCACAGTAAGCGGCGGCAAAATTACCAATATCGAAATAGTATCCCACGGCGAGACTGCCGGAATTTCCGATAAAGCATTTAATGAAATGCCCGGTCAAATTATTGATGCTCAGAACCTGGAAGTTGATACTGTATCCGGAGCTACAATGACCAGCCAGGGTATTATTAATGCTGTATTTAATGCATTGAAGTAGTTACGTAATTTTTATATCTGGAGGTGAAAAGAAATTGACTACACTTGCTCAGGAGTTTTCAAAAGGGATCTTAAAGGAAAACCCTATTTTTCGCCTTTTACTGGGAATGTGTCCCACCCTTGCTGTAACCGCAACGGCTGTTTACGGTTTTGGAATGGGTGTTTCCGCTCTCTTTGTTTTATTATGCTCAAATATCGTGATCTCTCTTTTAAAGAATGTTATTCCCGCTAAGGTCAGGATTCCTGCTTATATCCTGATCATAGCTACCTTCGTTACCATTGTTGATATGAGCCTTAACGCATTTACTCCTGACCTTCATAAAGCCCTGGGGATATTCATTCCTCTTATCGTTGTTAACTGTATTATCCTGGGTAGGGCTGAAGCTTTTGCCCGCAAAAATACTTTGGGACGCTCAGTTATTGACGCGTTGGGTATGGGAATAGGTTTTACCCTTTCGCTGACTATTCTCGGTATTATCAGGGAACTTTTTGGTGCAGGAAGCGTTTTTGGTTTCGAAGTCATGGGTGCTGCTTTTCAGCCCATGGGAATATTGGCAACTGCCCCGGGAGCTTTTATCACCCTGGGGGTACTACTCGGTTTATTTAACTTTATCTTTAAACGGTTGGGTATTGAATAGGAAAGTATTGTAAAAAGGAGGTTTGAAAAATGGACCTGAACCTGACGGCAATTATCTTTGTGGCGATTCTGGCCAATAATATTGTCCTGAACCAGTTCCTGGGTATCTGTCCATACCTGGGGGTTTCCAAGCGTATTGAGACCTCCCTGGGAATGGGCATGGCCGTTATTTTTGTAATGACCATGGCAGCTATTGTTACCTGGGTCATATATAATGTTTTTTTAGTGCCATATGATCTTGTCTATCTTAGAACCATAGCTTTTATTTTGGTAATAGCGTCTTTGGTGCAGCTGGTGGAGACAATTTTGAAGAAAATCAACCCCACGCTCTTCCGTGCCTTGGGGATTTACCTGCCTCTGATCACCACCAATTGTGCTATTTTAGGTGTTGCTCTTCTTAATGTCCAGGCGGGACACAACATCATTCAGACAATAGTCTATGCAATTGCTACGGCAATTGGTTTTACCTTAGCCATGGTGATCATGGCCGGGATCAGGGAGAGGCTGGATCTGGCTGATGTTTCCAGTTACCTCCGGGGAGCTGCTGTAAGCCTGGTTACTGCCGGGATCCTTTCCCTGGCGTTTATGGGCTTCAAGGGAATAATGACTTTATAGGAGGTGAACCAAGTTGGACTTTGTCTTGTCCTTTGGAATAATCGGGGGCTTGGGTCTTATTTTTGGCGGTCTTTTAGCCTTTGCCGCACAGAAGTATGCCGTGGAAGAAGATGTAAGGGTGGAAACCATTTGCGATCTTCTTCCCGGTGCAAATTGTGGTGCATGTGGATTCCCAGGCTGTATTAGTTTTGCTGAAAAGGTCGTTTCAGGTGAAGCTTCCGTTGATTGCTGCATCCCTGGAGGAAAGGGAGTTTGTGATAATGTTTGTGAAGTGTTGGGAGTCGCTTCAGTAGCCTCTGAGGGAAAGAAAGTTGCAGAAGTATTTTGTATCGGGTCTGTAGATGTAGCTCCCAATAAATTTGAATACCATGGAGTGCAGGATTGTAAGGCGGCCATGATGTACGGAGGGGGCTTTAAAGCCTGTACTTACGGATGTCTCGGTCTTGGTACCTGTGTTCATGTTTGCCCCTTTGATGCTATTCATATGGCAGATAACGGACTGCCCGTAGTCAATGATGAAAAATGTACCGGCTGTGGTATCTGTGTAAAAGCGTGTTCACGCAGTATCATTCATATTGTTGATAAGGATCGTGTTGGCATGGTCGTTTTATGCAACTCGAAAGACCGGGGCAAGATTACCCGTGAAGTTTGTGAGGTAGGCTGTATCGGCTGTAAAGCTTGTTTGAAGGCCTGTCCCAACGAAGCAATCGTGGTTGAAAATAATCTTTCCTATATCGATACCGATAAGTGTGATGAATGCGGCAAATGCGTGGAAGTATGCAAGCGGCAGGGTATCAAAAGCATTTCAAAATCAAAAGTAATAGCTTTCCCTAACTAAAAACAAAACAACTCATTAAAATCGGCAGAAATTTCCTTTTTGCCGATTTTTTTTATAGAGTTTGTAGAAGTTTGTAGGATTTTGAATTTCTTATGGTGATTTATTTTAAAAATAGAAACAAAGGACTTATTTATTAATTCCGGCAGGAATTTCATAAGATTCTTGCCGGTTTTTTTGTATAATAATTTGTAACTACGCAGGTAGGCTAAGTACATGGTGACCGAGACATGGGGACGGTTCGAGCATTCCTGTAGCGCAGCGGAGACTTGGGGACATTCCCCGCAGGGGTGTGCCGCCTTACCATAGATAGTGGGAAGACGATGGAACCGTCCCCGTGGCGTAGCGCCGGTGCAAAATAAAAGCAGCAAGTGTCGCTATCAGCAGCGAAACACTTGCTGTTTTCATTTATCTATTTTTGATACTTAAAATCTCTTTTTCTCTTTTCGCTCCTGGCATCCTTGTGTTTATTCCCTTTCCATGAAGGAACTGCGCCTCCCATAAAACTTCTGGGGCTGCTTTTTTTCTTGAAAGATGCTTCTTCCGTTAAGTGTACCTGCGTCTGATTATAGTCCGGTGCTTTCGTAAGGATTTTCAATGCCGCTGACAGAAGGACCACAGAGTCATTTTCCTTAAGCAAAGTCTCTGCCAGTTCTTTATAATGATTAGTTCCACCTTGCTCAACAACACGCATTAATTTCTCCACAGCTTCCTGCTGCAATCCTTCCATGGCTTCACTCACCGTAGGGACAGCTTGGCGGATAATTTTTCTTTTGATTGTTTGTTCAATTACTCTCAGCTGGCCTATCTCCCTTGATGTTGCAAATGTTACTGCCACACCGGCTTTGCCTATGCGTCCTGTACGGCCGATACGATGGACATAGCTATCGGGATCCTGGGGAATATCAAAGTTATAGATATGACTAATGTCGTCAATATCCAGCCCTCGGGCGGCAACATCTGTAGCAACTAATATTTCCGTGTTACCCCGCTTAAAGTTTCCCATGACACTGTCTCTTTTAGCCTGTGTAAGATCACCGTGAAGTCCTTCGGCAGAATATCCCCGCCTGCTCAATGCTTCACTAAGCTCATCCACACGCTTTTTCGTCCTGCCGAAAACAATCGCTAACTTGGGGGATTGTAGGTCTAAAACCCGGCAGAGCACGTCAAACTTCTGTCTTTCCTGGACTTCAAAAAAATACTGTTCCGTATTAGAAACCGTAACTTCTTTTGACTTAATCTGAACTAATTGGGGGTCTTTCATGAAACGCCTGGCCAAATCCTGAATAGGTCTGGGCATAGTTGCAGAAAAAAGCATTGTCTGGCGTTCACTGGGAATGTCCCGTAAAATCGTTTCTATATCATCAATAAAGCCCATATTAAGCATTTCATCGGCTTCATCGAGGATCACCAAAGATACACTTTCCAAGCGTATCGTTTTTCTCCTCATATGATCCATTAGACGCCCTGGTGTTCCCACTATAATCTGCGGTCTGTTCTTAAGGGATCTGATCTGCCGTTGTATATCCTGACCGCCATAAATAGGCAGAGCGCGAATACCTTTTGCCTGCCCAATGGTATTTAATTCCTCTGCTACCTGAACAGCCAGTTCCCGGGTCGGCGCAACTACAAGACCTTTCACCCTGTCCTCTCCCCGATTAATTTTCTCTACTAGGGGAATACCAAAGGCAGCAGTTTTTCCTGTTCCTGTCTGAGCCTGCCCAATAATGTCCCGACCGGCCATTGCCAAAGGAATAGCCTGCTCCTGGATAGGAGTGGCAGCTTCGAAACCCATTCGAGAGATAGCCTGTAATACAGTCTGGCTTAATCCCAATTCTCCAAATAATATCATATATCGCAAATTCTCCTTCTTTTCTTTTCTTTAATATAGAAAATATAGAAGGGCATTTCCGGAAATACCGGAAATGCCCTTAATTTCCTTCTATTTTGTTTGTCTTTCCTTAGATACGGACTACGTTTGCTGCCTGCAGACCACGATTACCTTCAACGATATCAAATTCTACGCTTTGACCTTCGTCTAAAGTTTTAAATCCGTCACCTTGAATAGCTGAGAAGTGAACAAACACATCTTCTCCTTCTTCTCTCTCGATAAAACCAAAACCTTTTTCTGCATTAAACCATTTTACTTTGCCTTCCATATTACATAGGCCTCCTAAATATTTTTTGTTCAAAAGCGAATAACATAATGCACCTTACGTCCTACCGGAAACCAGAGGCCTATAAAGATGGCGTTTGTTCTTCAACTTTTTAACATCGTTTATAACTTTATCATATAATAATAGTAATTGCAAATAAATTTTAGAAAAAATTTATTTTTTTTTAAAAATATTATGGAACTAGAGCAAAAAATTGCTATTTCTCTTCTATTTTAAAGTAGACAATAGTCTTTTACCCACGGAGGAAGTTCAAAATCTCCTGAATATCAGGAAGTTCACCGCAGAATCTGCACATCGCCGTGGAATTTATTGAAGGAGAAGCCATGCTTATGCGCCTGGCGATGGCCGGAATTTTTGTTTCCAGCGGCTCAACCTGCACTTCTCAGGCTTTAAAATCTTCTCATGTGCTGGCGGCAACCGGTCTTTCCACAGAACTTGCCCAGGGCTCGCTTCTATTTTCCCTGGGAAAAGATAATACCGAGGATGATGTGCCATACGTGACGGAGCAGCTGTCTGAGATTACGTCACTGCTGCGCCAGATGTCGCCGCTTTATCAGAAATATTTGAAGGAGGGAAATAAGTAATGCCTATTTATAACGATGAGGTAATGGAGCATTTTAAAGCCCCCAGAAATGTAGGGGAAATTGCTGATGCGGATGGGGTTGGGGAAGTAGGAAATCCCACATGCGGCGATATGATGAAGTTTACTATTAAAGTGAAGGATAACCGGCTCGAAGATGTGAAGTTCCTCACCTTTGGGTGCGGCGCTGCCATTGCCGTTTCCAGCATGGTATCGGAGATGGCTATGGGAAAGACGATCGAAGAAGCATTAAAAATTACAAATAAAGATGTGGCAGAACAATTGGGGGGATTGCCACCCAATAAGCTGCACTGCTCAAATTTAGGAGCAGATGCCCTGCATAGAGCCATTGAAGATTACCTGGAAAAATCTAAAGAGAAAGCATAGCCTCTAAGTAGAAAGGAGATGTTAGTACTGTGTAGTATACCTGAGTTCTGGCTACTTTCTCAAAAATTTCTATACTGACTTACGGGAAGGATCCTGACTATGTAGATGGGATTCATGATTACATTTCCTTTTTTGCCGGGGAGATTAAAGTATTCCTCATTGTAATTTATTCCTCCGGTAGACCCCTGGCTGGACCAATACCTGAAACCGATGATTCTGTCCCCATCCTTAATCCAGTTGAGAAAGACGACTGTATGGCCTGTCCCGTTTACCCGGTTAAAATCAATAAAGTCGCCGGGCCGAGCATCCTCTAATCGGTGAATGCCCTTACCAATCCCATACTTTTCTACTGCTAAAACAATATTGTTTGTGGACTTCGATCCTGAAGCCACAAACCAGTATAAGCCAAGGTCAAAAAGGTTGTCCCAGGACATGCCGTTAAAATTTTCAGGAGAAATCCCCAACTGCCGGTTTCTCTCCTGCATGGCTTTAAAAAACACCTCGAACGTAATTCCCACACAGTGGCTGGCCCTGCTGCCGCTGGGGTGCGCCCTTAACAGCACTTTTCCCTTGTAAGACAGGGTTGAGGTAACCCCGTTGTAATTCAAATAGTCATTATTAAGTAAATAGGGGTAACTGCCTTTGCCTATCTGGTAGGTTTTGATAATATCCAGGACATATTGATTTAAATAGGGGGTATTTTCCTCCGGGGTGCTTTCCTTTTCCGGCGCTTCCGACACCAGTGCTTCGTTTACCGTGGATTCCGGTGCTGCCGTTTTTTCCTGCGGTGCTGCCGTTTTTTCCTGCGCTGCTGCCATCCGTGATGATAGAGCAATCTTTTCGTGCCCCGGCATTTCCATGACAGGAAATTCTTTAGTTTCTTGGACTACTTTAGCTTCCTCGGTTTCCTCAGCTAAACCTTCCCTTGCTCCAAATTGCTCCGCTTCCATTTCTGCGAGCGCCTCTATTACCGACTCAATCGTGTTTTCTCCCTCAGTGGTTTGAAATATTTCGTCTGTATGTATATGTATTAGGTTTTCTTTTTCTTCCATTCCTCCGTATAGATTTTGATTCCCGCCCATAAAAGCCAAGTAAATACCAACGGGGAGCGCTAATAAAAACAAAATTTTAAAAAATTTGAGCGCTCCTGCATTCTCTTTAATTTTTCTCATACCTGTTTCCTTTCCTGCCAGTATAATTATTTAATAGAGTTTTCAGGATGCTATGGTTAATTATACAAGAAGTGGAATCAGGCAAACAGTGGTAATATCTGGGCTAAAACCCAAAAAAGAGCCACGGGGAAGAGCCACGGGGACGCTACGTTTCGCTTGGCTCATTTCTCAATGTGGGACAAAGCTTATTTCTTTTTCCAAAAAACAGACTTTAAAAGGTAAATGATTAAAGTTTTTTGTTTCCAACTCAACAAATCCATTTTCTATATACCAGTCTTTTAATAAGGTATTATCATTTATTATTACTGCTTTTATTTTTTTCCCTTTTTCTCTTTTGACATATTCATAAACGTAATTCAGAAGATACGTACCATAAGTTTTATTTCGATATTCAGGAAGAATCGCTAGTTTATGCATCTGAAAAACACTTAATTGATCTGCTTTTTCTACGGCAACAAAGCCAACCTGAACATTTTCTACAAATAAGCCAAACATTTTAATATTTTTCTTTTCCTTCAGGACCTTCAGTTCTGGATAAGTAATAAATGCAGGGTACGTAGGACAATTATTCTCTGTAAGGCCAAATTCTTTTGCTACCGTGAAAAATGAGTCTCTAAGAAGAACCGCACTATCTGCTATCTCCTGTTCGTTGTTAATTTCTTTTATTTTTATAACCATAAAAATCATCTCCTAAAATGCTTCCTTTATATCGATTTTAACATGCTTACAAAACAGCAGAATGTTTTAGGGATTGTATATTTTTTGAGGCTAAAACAAAAAATAAGATTATCCAAATACTAAGGAGGTATGTGTAATGGATAAACGAGCCAGTAAAGAGAGCGATCCCATCAGCAGAGTGAAATGTGTTATGGATAGTTGTAGTTTTTATTCATCCGGTGATCATTGCATAGCTTCTTCCATTGAAATCCAACCGCCCAATGCTTCGGATACGGAAGAAACTGATTGCGCCACTTTCCGCCCAAGACATTAGAAGAAAAGCAAAAAAGATGTCCTGAGTTCAAAGCACAGGGCATCTTTTTTAATGTGCTCGAAGCAGTGCTTTCCAAAGAGTTACTTGACAATTAATACGCTGGCTTCTATCCCCTGCGCCACAGCATTGCTAACACTCCCTAGGAGTAGTTTTTTAAGGCCGCCCAGACCTCTGCTGCCGATTACGACCATATCGAATCCTCCCGCAGAGGCTACTTTTGAGATAGTTTCAGATGGATGTCCTTTTTTTAACAGTGTTTTGACCTGAATCTTTTGTTCGTCAAAAATTTTGACCGCATCCGCCATAATCCTGGCCGTATCTTCTTTATTCCGCTCTTCAAACTGCCTAAAGGACTCCTCTGAAAAATATGGTCCAATATCGGCTGGATGGGGGATAAACTCCTCAACGTAAATTACGGTAACCTCACTGTTTAAACACTCTGCAATTTTTGCCGCTTCTTTCAATGCTTTACGACTTTTCTCAGACCCATCAGTGCAGGCTAAAATTTTCATACGGTTTCCTCCTCTGCTGGACAGCCTTTTATAGTCATATAGTCATATCAATAATATTCTTAAATTATTTTAAATCTCCTGCCCGTTTTTATTGACACAGAAACTTTTTCCTTGTAAATAGTTTGTGATATACAGTATTATTAATCAGTGGCAATATAAGGGGGGAAGCGATGATGTCTAGAAAACTCGAATTATATCTTCGAAAAGTTGGCAGCTATCTTGTTGACGAGGATCGTGAGGATATCCTGAAGGAGATCAGGGCACATATTATGGAAAAAGCTAATGGGGATGCGCCAACCAATGATGAACTGCACAGGGTATTGAGGGAGATGCCTGCCCCCCGCCTGCTTGCGTTTAATTATTCTGAAGGCAAAGAGATTATTTCTCCGGATTTACGATACTTTCTCTTTCTTTACACAGGTATCCTTTTTGCTGTACACCTGGGCATAACCATTATTGCGTCTATCGGCAGCAGGACTCTGGCCGCGTTTCCTTTCTTTTTTGCACCTGCTGTGGATAACCTGCCTTCAATCCTGCTTTTTTTACCCTTAGCATTTATCTTTGACTTTGGAGTGGTGAGCCTGTTCCTCTTTATCGTCAGTCAGTGGGCACCTAACCTGAGCTTACCGTTACCCGAGCTTTCTGTTTTGGAAGCAAAACGTCCCGGATGGGGCGCGCTTCTTGGTCAACTGTTCGCGCTGGCTGTCTTTGTGGCAATCTGGAATTTCCATGATCAGCTCTTAAACGGGTTAAACCAATTATCTAACGGCACAATTATGATCTTTCCGGCCAGGGATATTTTCATCCTGCCCTTGGTTACAATGGCAATAGGTACATCTTTCACCTTATTGCGTATGCTTTCAAAATCCCGGCTGCTTCCTGCTCTTGGAGCGACAGCCACTTTGATAGGTTTATGGTTTGTGGACGCCCTGGTACAAAATCCCGCTATTTTTGAAATTAGCGGAGAACCATGGGATATTTTGAACCGCTTTTTCTTTAAAGGCCTACTCATTCTGATTGCCCTGCTAACCACCCTCGATCTGACCAAAACTGTCATGCCCCTGTTTTCAGTCCCGGAAGAGCCGAAAAATGTTAGCTTTCGGACTGTCCGCCGGAAAGACTGGAACAAGACCTTGATTCGGACCCTTATAATCCTGGCTGTGGTCATTGGCAGTGCTGCCCTGCTGCTGTCCAGGAGCCCCATACTCTAGGTTGCTTTGGCCAGCATTGGCATGGCTGCAGACAAAAGCAGTCTGCATGATTAGAAATGGCATCGTTGATCGTGTTTTCAGAAATATTTTGCGCGACCTTCTTAATATTATCTTCCCGTTCTTTTTGTAACTGCATTTCTTTCTTTTGCCTTTTTTTTACGGTTATATGAATTGGCCTCTTGCCTGGGTCTTATCAGACATTTTTTGCTAAAACCAATCAGATCAAGCCTATCAGCCTTAACCAGTGCTTCATAAACCAAGTGATAGTTTTTTGGATTACGATATTGTATCAAAGCTCTCTGCATAGCCTTTTCACGGGCAGACTTAGGAACGTATACTTTCTCCATCGTTCTTGGATCCAGCTCCGTATAATACATACATGTGGATAATGTGCCAGGTGTTGGATAAAAGTCCTGCACCTGCTCAGGCATATATCCTAAGTCCCTGAGGTACTCTGCAAGTTCCACCGCTTCCTTTAAAGTTGAGCCGGGGTGGCTTGACATAAGATATGGAACCAGGAATTGTTTGAGGCCTAACTCTTTATTTATTTTATAATACTTCTTTACAAACCTCTCATATACTTCTTTCTCCGGTTTGCCCATTTTTTTTAGCACTTCAGAAGATATATGCTCCGGCGCCACCTTAAGCTGACCGCTAATATGATGTTCACATAGTTCTCTGAAAAACTGATCATTTTTATCATGAATAAGGTAATCATACCTTAGCCCTGAGCGCACAAATACTTTTTTAACATTTGGAAGCTCCCTCAATTTCCTCAGAAGCTTTAAGTAATCCTGATGATCTATCTTAAGCTGTTTGCAGGGGTTTGGAAATAGACATTGCCTATCCAGGCAAACCCCATGCTCTTCCTGTTTCTTGCAGGCTCTGTGACGAAAATTTGCAGTGGGGCCTCCCACATCATGGATATATCCCTTAAAATCAGGTTCCCAAACAAACTTTTCTGCTTCAGATATGATTGACCGATGGCTTCTTGCCTGCACGACCCTGCCTTGATGGAAGTTAAGGGCGCAAAAGCTGCAGCTTCCAAAGCAGCCCCTACTGCTGATGAGACTAAACTTCACTTCCTTTATAGCTGGTATTCCGCCTTTTTCCTCATATATCGGATGATACGTCCTCGCATATGGAAGAGAATAGACACTGTCTAACTCAGATTGAGTCATAGGCTCCTGGGGAGGATTTTGGACTACAAAATGGGTTCTATAGGTCTCCACCAAAGGCTTGCCTACTACAGCGTCCATGTTCTTATATTGCAATAAAAAACTCTCGGCATACTTTTTCCTGGACTCCAATACCTCATCATAGCTGGGTAAAAAGAGAGGTTTGTAAGGTCTTTCTTTATCTTTGGTTTTATAGACGGTCCCTTTTATAAACGTTATTTCTTTAACGGGCAGGCCGCTCTCTAATGCCTCCGCTATCTCGATAATCTGACGTTCCCCCATGCCGTATACTATTAAATCCGCTTTTGCATCTAAGAGGATTGATCTTCTTACCTTGTTGGTCCAATAGTCATAGTGGGCAAATCTTCTCAGGCTTGCCTCTAATCCTCCTAAAATGATGGGAACGTCACTGTATGCTTCTTTAATCCTATGGGAATATACCAGGGATGCTCTATCAGGCCGATACCCTCCTTTGCCTCCCGGAGAATAAAGATCATCTTTTCTCTTCTTTTTTGCCGCTGTATAATGATTAACCATGGAGTCTATATTGCCGGCAGTAACCAAAAATCCAAGCTTGGGCTTTCCAAGAGTTTTAAAATCGCCAACGTTCTGCCACGCGGGCTGAGCGATAATACCCACCTTATATCCTCTGTTTTCAAGAACCCGCCCTATTGCTGCCGCTCCAAAGGAGGGGTGATCCACATAAGCATCCCCGGAGACAAGAACAAAATCCAGCTGCTCCCATCCTCTTTCCTTCATATCATCTTTACTTATTGGCAAAAAATTTGTCATTTAGTTCATCCTTACAAGGGGATCAGGGGACGGTCCTATTGATCCTTTCTATGGTTTGGAAAGATTTTTTAAAGCATGTAAACCAATCTATTTTATTTTCCCCATGAACTCTTATTTATTTTATCTCTTTTACTCTGCCAACAATTCCACTCTCAAGCATAACCTTTATGCCATGATGATGCTCCGGAGAGTTGGTAAAAATTTTCTTAACTAGACCTTCTGTGAGCTTACCACTACTTTGATCATGCTTCTGAACAATCATAACAACGGCCCCTATTTTAATATTACTTCTTTTAGTTCCTTCCATTACTCTATCTTTCAACTCCAATGCTAATCGTATATTGTGCAACATTTTTATTTACCATATACCTTTCCTTCTATCCACAAGGAGAGTGATGAGCGGATACTTCCATTTTAACACATTGCCTTCCCCATAATAAGGAAATATTCCACACTGGTTTCGTACCAATTTTCTCATCTTTTTTTATAGTAAACTGTGTCTTCTTAATCTATCTGGCTAATTGTGCAAAATCCAACCCTGATTTGTGAATCTTGAGTATTTTTCCAGATGATAAGTTGAATAACCTAAAATGAAAAACCGCCAACCAAGATGCAATTAGCATATCAATCACGGTTAAAATTTTTTTCTTATTTCTGGAGATAAGCATTTTAGCTGAGTAGGATTTAGTTGGATCATTTTTTGATCTGTTTATTTATCATCTATCTGCAAATTATATATTTCATCACCCCAAATTTCCTTAAGCTCAATATCCCACTTATCAGTTTCAGTGTCATAATCAATATTTTTTACAACAATTAAGATTCCTTTATTATTCAGTTGAGACGTTAGAACCTTATATAAAGCTTCCGTTTCGGATAAATTTGCTCCATCAGGTTTTTGCCCTGGAATTACTTCTATATGAATTATATCAGATTGAGCGGGATATGAGTCTTGAACAATATCATACCATACTTTCACTTTCTCACCCAAGTCAATATCCTGAGGTGCATTTGAAAACCATATTGTTTAGCCCCGCGCAAAATGACCGGGTTCGCCTTTACATATCTGGCCGTTTAGGATACGCTTCAAGCAAAAAGGAAAAGATCCCACATAACAACACCTCCGGCAAGAGACAGGTTGAAATGCAGGATCCCCAAATTCA
>JAUSPO010000150.1 GCA_030656575.1 Bacillota bacterium | reverse complement strand
ATTACCGGCCGCAAAAAAGTGTGTTATTAAACTTAATAATCTAAACCTATTGAGAGGTTAGAAACACTAAACCCAACCACGGAGTTTCATTGCTTCCGCTACCCTCTTTACGGCAACCACATATGCCGCCTGACGCATATTTACTTTATATTCACTGGAAGTTCCCAGCACTGAATAATAAGCAGCAGAAATCTTTTTATCGAGGCGCTCATAAACTTCCTCTTCATCCCAATAATACATAGAAAAGTTCTGAACCATTTCAAAATAAGATACTGTTACTCCACCTGCATTACATAAGAAGTCAGGCAAAAGATGGATTCCCTTTTCATAAAGAATCTCATCCGCCTCAGGAGTAGTGGGCCCATTGGCAAACTCTGCAACAATTGCCGCCTTAATGCTCGGCGCATTTTTTTCCGTAATAACATTTTCCAAAGCACAGGGGCAAAGAATATCAACATCAAGCTCCAACAGCTCTTCGTTTGAAACGAATTTTGCATTGGGGAAATTTACCACCGACCCTGTTCTCTTTTTAAAATCAAAAACTGCTTGGGGATCGAAACCTTCTTCGTTGAATATGCCCCCTTTGCTGTCGCTAATGGCCACGATTTTACAGCCTAAGAGTTTCCTGGCCAGGCTGGCTGTATAATATCCTGCATTCCCATAGCCCTGAACAGCAACAGATGCTTTTTCCAGATCAAGGCCTCTCACCTTGGCAGCTTCACGCACAACATACAGTCCACCTCTTGCCGTGGCGTCATTTCTTCCAAGGGAACCACCAATGAGGGGCGGTTTACCGGTAATTACACCAAACTGGTTTTTTCCAACAATTTTTGAATACTCATCCATCATCCAGGCCATGATTTGGGGATTTGTGTAAACATCCGGGGCAGGGATATCTTTATCAGGACCAATAAATTGCCATATCTTCGAAATATAACCCCTGCTCAGACGCTCCAATTCTCCCTCAGACATTTCCTTGGGATTACAGATAACTCCTCCTTTGCCTCCACCGAGAGGTAAACCGAGCAGTGCGCATTTCCAAGTCATCCAGGCAGATAGGGCACGTACAGTATCGATAGTTTCATCGGGATGGAATCTAATTCCTCCCTTTGCAGGACCAAGAGCATCATTATGTATGACCCTAAATCCCTCAAATACTTTAATAAAACCATTATCCATACGCACAGGAATATAAACATGGATTTCTCTCATTGGAACACGAATAATCTCGTGCACATCGGGTTCAAGGCTCAGCACTCTTGCACAGTCATCACACTGCTGTTGTGCCATTAAAAAGGGGTTTTTATGACTTTCAATTACCTGGGCTTCCTTCTGGGGATCCATTTTACTCCTCCTTTAAAAATGCTAATGTGATTCTTATTAGATAAAAATAAAACATTTACTTCCGGGCAAGTTCTGCGAAAACAGTTTCACAATGTGGAAATGCCCTCTTAATTATATTTAAGCTTCATCTTTGTGTCAATAACTCCCTTGCAAAAAAATAAAAAAAGGTATCCGGCTATTAAACCGGCCTACCTTTGTGGATAGTGCTAATCAGCAGTCAACATGATGGTTTATGTTTTTAGTATTCTGAATTTAGATTACTGAATTCTGTCTACCTGAATTGAACTATTATTCTCCCACATAACCCATTTGACTTGATATTTTAGCGGTTACTTCTTTAATAATATCTATAAGCTCATTTTTCATATAATACGTCGTTATTCGGGTGCTCGGCCCCGAAACACTTGTGCTGGCTATAGCCTTTCCCTCATGGTTAAAAATAGGAGCAGCAATGCAGCGCACATGTTCTTCTCTCTCCCCCCAGTCAAGGGCATACCCTTCCTGCCTGATCCTGACCAATTCTTTTTTTAAGTGCTGAGGGTCAGTAATGGTTTCATTGGTAAATTTTTCAAATGTAATACTGTTTAGTATTTCGTCGACTCTTTCATCCGGTAAAAAAGCCATTAATGCTTTGCCCGATGCGGTACAGTGGATCGGGCCACGGTTGCCAATCTGTGCAAACATCTTCACAATAATCATGTTTTTCGATTCTATCTGGTCAATATATACTACATCACAATCATCCAGGATAGCCAGGTTTGCCGTTTCATTGCATCTTTGCACCAGTTCTTCCAGGTAAGGCCTGGAAATCGTTCTTATATCAGAAAATTTAAGAACAGCATTTCCAACCTCCAACAATTTGATCCCGAGACGATATTTATTATTTTTTGGATCCTGGTCAATATATCCCCGATGACTGAGCGTAGTTAATAAGCGGTGTACGGTGCTGATCTTCAACCCAACTTTTTCTGCCAGTTCGGTAACTGTGACAGGAGCACCTTCCTCAGCCATCACCTCTATTATATTTAGAACCCTTTCCACAGACTGAACAAATTTACCCTCTTTTTCTTCAAATTCAATGTTTTTCAATTCCAAACAAACTCCTCGTTTTTTAAGTTTATCTAATAATTAATAATTACCTTTTTCAACGACTTTAAAACGTGATCCATCCCAAATTCTACTAAAAAAATGGAAGGATTGTCAAGCTATTGCTATGATTATATCACAAGTTAAGATCCTGGTGAAAAACAATTATTCTCCCCGAATGGAAATTGTGATAAAATGTTGTGCAGAAGGAATCAAAGGTGGGATATCATATTCATGGAGCAGAGCAACCTTGAAAAATTATACCACCAGCATTTTAATAAGACATACCGCAGCGCTTACCTCGTTACGGGTGATCACCAGCTGGCCGAAGACGCAGCTCAGGAAGCCTTTTTAAAAGCTTTTGCCAATATGGATAAGTTGAGAGAGCTGGAAAAGTTCGGTTCCTGGGTCAGTGTAATTGCTTCCAATTATAGTATAGACCTTCTCAGAAAAAAGAAAAGGATGGTCTTTACAGATAGCATTGCTATACACGCTGACAAAAACCCCGGGACTTCTCCCCAGGATTCCTGGGAAAAAACTGAAACAGCACAGGAAGTCAGGGAGGCCCTCTTATTGCTTGAACCGGATGAACGGGAAATACTTGTTTTAAAGTATTTTAACGACTTGAGTATAGATGAAATAGCCTCTGCAATCAATGTCCCCTCCGGTACAATTAAATCCCGACTTTTTCGTGCCCGAAAAAAAGTACAAAAATTGCTGCAACCAAAAAACCAGGAAAAACGTCTAAATAATAAAGTTTCCTCAAAATTTTAAAGTTCTTTACTATAGAGGTAATAAAATGATAAGACCAAAGCAAAAACACATTGATAATATGCTCCGGCAGGCCTTTAGGGAAGAAGCTGAAAAAATAGCGTCTCCTCCCGGCGATAAGTTATGGGCAGAACTCCAAAGTCGATTGGACCCCCATAAAATACCGGAGTTGGAAGAAAAGGCCGGCTTGTTGCTCGCCAAAGAAACGGCAGAAAAGAAATATAATGCTTATTCCTTTTGGAGAAAACACAGGTATCTGGCGGGAATTGCCGCAGCTTGCTTCCTGACGATTGTTGTCGCGGCCAGTACAGTGCCTTCTTCCGGAATGAAATATTTATTTACGGAAATTTTAACCTTCGTGCAGGGCAATAAAGTTAACATGGAGATGGGTATACAAAGCGATGAAGCAGGCCAGGCAGATTTAATGGAGAGTGAAGACCAAACGCTTCAAAGAAGTTTAACCCTTGGAGGCACTGAAGAAGGGCTCGGTTCCGGTCCCCTTCCAGGTGAAGGAGGAAAGGAATCCTCCATCAAAGGTGCGGTTGAGGTTGCTCCAATGCAGATAGAATCTTACGGGGTTACTTTTGATTCCGGTGAAACCATCTTGTTTACAGATGAAGAAACCTTTCTTTCATCCCTTAGAAAATCAAAAATTCTTTCTCCTGATGAAATCTGGCAAATTAAAGGCACCCCTGAGGGTTTTAGATTTAAAAACGCCGGTATAACTAAAACGGAAAGTTATCTTATAAATGTCTTCCAGGAATACGAAGGTGATGACGGACAAAGGATGACACTTGTTCAGGAGTTTTTTCATGACGAAGGGAAATTAGATATTGGTATTACAACGGCAGACAGCCTTACCAATCCCATACAGGTAGGCCGTTACAGCGGTCATCTTTTACGTCAGCATTACGGTTTCCATATGGTTATTTGGATACAGGACAATTCCCGTGTTACCTTGTCGGGGCAGCTTGGTGAAGAAGAGCTTTTTGAAGTATTAAATTCTCTGGAGAAATAGCCCCTTCTGAATATGAAAGGTCGTTCGAAAATAATAGTTGAATCTATTGCGATTTCCAATCTGAAGGAAGGAATGATCCTGGCTGAAGACATTCGCCACGATCCGACTGGAGTCATCCTTGTCCCAAAGGGAAATGTAATAACTGAAAAGGCACTAAAGGCTATTAAACTGTTCCCTGCAGGGGAAAGATGTCTTGTTTACTCCAAGGAGATAAAGGGATTAGCCGGAAAACCGAACCCCGAAAAGAAAACAATAAACGAAAAACGGACAGAGGATAAGAAAAGTAAAGAGAAAGAAATAGCAAACCTACCTCAGCGAACAAGCTAGAAAAATATACAAAGACACTTTCAAGACAGTAAAAAATCTATATGAAACATCCCAGGTTTTTGGCACCGTTGATATGCATGAGGCAAACAAGGCAGCCGAAAACATTGCTGATGAAGTTACCCGTGACCCCCAGGTTTTATTACAGATTGCTTTTCTTAAAGCCATAGATGACTATACTTTTTCCCATGCAGTACATGTTTCCATCTATGTCACATCGCTGGGGAAATTTTTGAACCTTTCAAAAAAAGAACTCCACGAACTAAGTCTGGCCGGCCTCCTTCATGACATCGGAAAGGTGGACATCCCGCCAGAAATAGTAAATAAGCCCGGAAAACTAACAGATGAAGAATTTAAAATAATGAAGGAACATGTCCGCTTTAGCTTTAATCGTGTCTATCGGTTCGAGGGAATCAACAGGGATATCCTCAGCGCCATCGGACAGCATCACGAGAGAATTGACGGGAGCGGTTATTTACAAAAATTAAAAGGCCCTTATATACATAAGTGGGCCCGACTTCTATCAATTGCCGATGTCTATGATGCTATCACTACTGACCGGGTCTACAGAAATGCCGTCCTTCCCCACGAAGGGGCAGAAATACTCATGAGCAATACAGGCAAGCTTGATACGGATTTTCTAAACATTTTTATCCGCAATATTTCCTTTTACCCCACCGGCACTCAGGTAATTTTAAGCACCGGTGAAAATGGAATCATTGTTGGAACCCAGCCAAACATGCCGCTTCGCCCGATTGTCAAGATTACAGCAAAAGACGGTAAAACAGCCCGTGTTGTCAACCTTGTAGATAATCTTACTACTTTCATAACTCATGTTCTTAAGGATTAAGGTCCAGTCTGATAGGAAGCTGCCCCTCTGTTAATCCCCTTGTAAAACAGATCAAGTAAGAAGAAGTATCTGTTTCAAGGAGATCAACATAGACAAGATCATACGGCCGGCTAAAAACAGGTATCGTATATTGGTTACGCATAGGCTCCATAAAATCAACCACAATCTTTAAAGATTCCGGTCTTCGTTCTATTTTTCTAACCTCAACCTCATAACCTCCGCTATGTTTTAAGCCATACGTCGTCAGGATATATAATTTCCCTTCCGTCTTCCTGATCTGAATCCCCAATTCATCCCAACTGTTTTCCACCCATTCCCGGATCCAAGGATAATTTATTTCCGTACCCCAGGCATGAACTCGTTCAAATGGAATAAAAATACTGCTCTCAACCTCTACAATTCTCTTTTCTTCATCCCAGTGAACATGCAGGCCAAAAAATTCGGAAAGGAATCGTAACGGCACCATCGTGCTTCCATTGATATTTCTGGCAGGGACAGATAATTCCTGCACTTTGCCATTTAAAACGGCATATGGTTCATTAATTCTAAAAGTAAGAGTATCATTACCTCTTTTTGCAGTAACAGTGTTTGTTTTTAAGTCCCAACTGATTTCAGCCCCGAGAGCTTCCAGAAAAGAACGCATGGGAACGAGCAAACGGCCATCATAGAACCCGGGAGAAACGTTAAAAGTAATCTCTTCCCGGTCGATCATGACTTTAACCGGCTGCTCTTCACGGGCAAAAGTTTTAGATGCCTGAATGAGAATAAAGATCATTATTAAAAATACAATAAATTTTCTCAAAGCTCTACCTCCAAAAAAAGCTAAAATTACTACTATTATGTATAACTATTATGTATAACGTAAAAAAATAAAAAAAGTTACTCGTACACTTTTTAATCAAATATTTTTTGTAACTACTCAGCCAATAGGGTACTTAATCGCTCGGGACGCAAAGCATGGGGACGGTTCCATCGTCTTCCCTTTAGCTTAGGTATGGGGGCACACCCCATTTTTCAAGTGGTATGGGGGCACACCCCATTTTTCAAGTGGTATGGGGGCACACCCCATTTTTCAAGTGGTATGGGGACACACCCCTGCGGGGGAATGTCCCCTAGGAATGTCCCCTAGGAATGTCCCCTATGTAATGTCCCCAAGTCCTTCGCTACGCTACGGTGACGCTCGAACCGTCCCCAAGCTTCACTTATCTTTTATCATACCAGTTACTATTTTTTTATCTCTTTCATTACCCCAATAATGTCCAGATAAACAGCTCTTTTATCTCTGACCCCTCAACTTTAGGTTTGGGCCAAGGGACCTTATTGTTTCTGTGGTTTCTGTCATGATCCTGGCAAATTTTGGTCCCTCAGAGGCGGAGATCCAGTGAAAGCCAAAGCGTTCGGGTTCAATCCCTATGAATTCCAGGAAACTTCCAAACAGATGGAATCGACGGTAGGCAAGATTGTTTCCGCTAATATAATGGCAGTCGCCGGGATGGCAACCGGCAATGAGAACTGCATCAGCGCCTCGCTGGAAGGCCCTTAAGACTAAGTTGGGGCTGACACGGCCGGAGCAGGGGACCCGGATAACACGTACATTTGCAGGATAAACCAGGTGGCTTGTTCCGGCCATGTCTCCGCCAGCGTAACTGCACCATTGACAGCAAAAAACAATAATTAAAGGCTCAAAATTGTTTTTTATAGACATATGGCATCCACCTCCGCAATAAGCTGTTCATCAGTCCATCCTTTGAGGCTGATGGCGCCTGGTCGACAGGAAACAGTACAGGAACCGCATCCCCGGCAGAGGATTTCATTTACTTCCGCAACCAGGCGGCGAAAAACTATGCCCCGGACTCTTTCCTCAATAATTTTTTCCGAGATTGCCCCATAAGGGCAGACATGGAGACAGCTGAGGCAGCCGCTGCAATGGGAGCTGTTTACCTGGGATACGCAGGGGTCACTTACAAGAATATCGTAGCTAAGCAGGCCGATGGCTTTGGAAGCAGCGGCGCTGGCCTGGGTGACTGCTTCAGCAATATCCTTGGGACCCTGACAGGCACCGGCCAGAAAAATACCAGCTTTATGAGTCTCTACAGGACGGAGCAAAGTATGGGCTTCCGAAAAGAAACCATTGCCGTCAGTTCCGATGCCAAGCAGTCGTGCCAGTTCCAAAGAGTCGGACCTGGGTATTAAAGCAGCAGCCAATACAACCATATCCGCCTCAATCTTAAGTTCCTGCCCGTTTAAGGAGTCTACTCCATGGACGAGCAGTTTGCCACCTTCAGGCTTTATTTTGCTGACGGCACCTCTTACGTATTGAGCTCCGTAATCTTCCACAACACGACGGTGAAATTTTTCAAAGCCTTTTCCTGAAGAGCAGAGATTTTCATAGAAGAGATAAGCCTCTGTTTGCGGATATCTTTCCTTGAATAAAAGAGCGTGCTTGGCACTGGACATGCAGCATATTCTTGAACAAAAGGACTTGCGTTCTTTCTCGTCATGGTAACCGACACAATGGATGAAAACAACTTTCCGGGGAACCTGCCCGTTTGATGGACGAATGAGTCGGCCAGCTGTTGGTCCGGAAGTGTTCACAAGTCTTTCAAATTCCAGTCCTGTAATCATATCGGGATGTTTTGCGCAGCCGAACTGGCTTAACGTGTCGGGTTTAAAAAGGTCGAAGCCGGTAGCTGTGATGATGACACCATAATTTTTCTCCAGGAATTCATCTCTCTGGTTAAAGTCCACCGCTCCCGGGGGGCATGCTTTTTTACAGGCGGCACAATCACCCTGTCTGAACCAGCGGCAGGATGCCCTGTCGATCACAGAGACATTGGGCACTGCCTGGGGAAAGGGAATATAGATCGCTTTACGTGAACAAAGCCCTTCATCAAATTCACTTTCTACATTAACAGGACATTTCTCCCAGCAGAGACCGCAGCCGGTGCATTTCTCTATTAACACACTGCGGGCTTTTAGCCTTAGCGTCACATCAAAGTTGCCAACATTACCCGTGACCTTTTCAATTTCAGTATAGGTATAGAGAGTAATATCAGGATGAGAAGAGATCTCCAGCATTTTGGGTGTCAAAATACGGGCGGGACAGTCCATCTCAGGAAATATTGTTTCCAGCTGTGCCATGCGGCCGCCGATGCTGGGAGATCTTTCAAGGAGATCCACCTGGTAACCTGCTTCGGCAATATCAAGAGCTGACTGGATACCGGCAATGCCGCCACCGATAACCAGCGCCCGGGGCACAACTGGGATCTCAAAGGGGATCAGCTCCTGGTTCCGCGCTACCTTGGCAGCGGCAGCACGTATGAGAGCGATCGCTTTAACAGTAGCTTCTTTTTTGTCTTTGTGGACCCAGGAGCAGTGTTCCCTGATATTGGCGATCTCTACGAGATAGGGATTCATGCCAGCTGAGGCAGCTGTCTTCATAAATGTGCCTTCATGCAGACGGGGAGAACAGGAGGCGACGACCATGCGGTCAAGCCTTTCCCCCTTAATAGTATCAATGATCATTTGTTGACCGGACTTTGAGCACCAATAGATGTAATCACCTGCATAAACAACACCCGGCATCCTGCGCGATGCTGCGGTAACAGCATCTATTTCCACAGCAGAAGAAATATCGGAGCCGCACGAACAAACAAAAACACCTATCCTTTTTTTCAACTTGGATCCTCCCACAATCAAAACAATTACCCTGTAGGGCAACAAGGAACTTCAAAGATCTTGGCGAATACTCTTTTATTATATGTTCGTTAAATAAAAAGGAGTATCTGTAACCATGCACGATGGCATTTTCAGGAGGAAATTCACGGGGCTTTTTTTATTTAATAAAGAGGAAATGATAAGGGGCTTTTTCAAAGGCTTCCCAGTTATCCTGGGTTATTTCCCGATCGGTTTTGCCTTCGGTATCCTTGCAACAAACGTTGGTATGACCGTCTTTCATACATTTCTCATGTCACTTATGGTCTATGCCGGTTCTGCTCAGCTTATTGCCGTCGGCCTTCTGGAAAGCCAGGTGGGGCTTTTGACCCTTACTATTACCACCTTTTTGGTAAACCTGCGGCACCTGCTCATGAGTGCCGCCCTCTCCCCATCTTTGGGCCATCTGAGCCGCTTGCAGCAGGCCCTCTTTTCTTATGAACTAACCGATGAAACATTCGCTGTCCACAGCATAGATTTTAACAAAGAAAAAAAAACCCCTAAGTGCAGGATTTTTGTAACCAATATACTTGCGCACCTCTCCTGGATTGTCAGTTCTATATTGGGTGCATGGACCGGTTCACTGCTCTCTGATCTGGAAGCATGGGGACTTGATTATGCCCTGCCTGCTATGTTCATTGCCCTGCTTGTCTTCCAGTTAAGGACGATGAGACACTTTTTTATTGCAACAATATCCTTACTCCTTTCCACCTATCTTTTCTGGGGTATGGGAGGGCACTGGTATGTGATCATTACTACTCTAATAACTGCCACAATTGGCCTTATCATGGAAAAATGGTATTTAAACCACAACACCCCGGACATTGAGAACGGTGAAAGTTGATGCTGATGAATTACCTGCGTAAAAGTATCTAAGGGTAAAGGAAGGAACAAAAATGCATTATTCCAATGAACAAATAATCCTGGCAATCCTGCTTATGGCACTGGTAACATTCCTGCCGCGATTTCTGCCGCTGCTTTTTCTTTCGCGGCGAAAATTGAACCCTATGTTACGGGTTTGGCTTTCCTATGTCCCCGTGGCGGTTCTGACTGCTTTACTGGGTCCCGCTCTTTTCATGGCAGAAGGCACATTAACAATACAACCTTCACTGAACCCATACTTCTGGGCAGCGCTGCCTTCCTTTGCTGTCGCCCTGCTAACAAGGAACATGTTCCTTACTGTGCTGACGGGCATGGGAGCCGTGGCTATTTTGAGGTTGTTAGTATAGTATATTCCTCTGGTGTTTGAAATTAGATAACGATGATATTTCTCCTGACACCACCGGATGGGGGACTTATCAGCCTGTTATTATCTAAGTCATTTCGCTTTTTGCCATGAGTAAAACGTAGTATTTCTCCAGCTCCATCAACCATATGTTTAATCCTTACCAAATCACGGTTCAACATGCAGCACCTCCGCTGATTCTATTACTTCATTACGGAAATACCGACTTAAATCTTTAGGCGTTCTCATATCCACTTTACGCCCACCCAACAGAGGGGATAACTCTTCTTCCATTTGAACTAATCCAAATATACTTGGTATATGTTCTTCGTCAAACTCTACCAACAGGTCAATATCACTTTCCAAACGTAGCTCACCATGCAGAGCGGATCCGAACAATGAAAGCTTCCTAATTGTCGCCACTCATTCTCCATGTCGGTGGGGGAGCGATTTTTTCTTGCTAGTTTTGGCAGAGTCATGGCATAATGATTGGTGGTAGAGATTCGATATCCTACCGACAATCATACATAAGGAGTTCACGGAGAATAGAAAG
>JAUSPO010000149.1 GCA_030656575.1 Bacillota bacterium | reverse complement strand
CATACTAGAACCGTACCAAAAGTACCAGGTAAAATATGGAAATTATCGCTGTTTTAGCAACTTTTTTTACTTTTTTTTTATGAATTAGCGTCAGCCATTACAAATATTGCATTTGGGAAAATTTAGGTTGTTGAATGTAAGTTTAAATCTATTTTTCAGACAATATACTTGACTAAATGATCTATTCTGTTGAAAGGGGAAATTGAAGAAAACAACAAATTAATAACAAAATGGTTTTTCAACTTGTTATTAATACTCGATCTAAATTTGGCAAAATTTAAGCTTTATTGTTATCGTAAATTTTTCTTTACATCTTTATTAATGGATAATACCATGCTTTCTAAGTTTGTTTATGACTGTAGCGTGTGAAATACCGAGGATTTCCCCTACCTTCCTGGAACTGCGAAATTCGCTGTATGCAGTTAAGAGGATTTTTTTCTCCACTTCATCGAGAATTTCCTTCATACTTTTGGAACGTAACTGTGAACGGAGATAATCGTGCTCAAGTAAATGTACAGACAGGGGTAAACAATCGTTGATGGATGCGATTATACACTCGGGGAGGTGCTCTGGAAGAATAACATGACACCTGGTCGTAATGACCAGCCTCTCTACCAGATTAATCAATTCCCGGACATTGCCGGGCCAGTGATAACTAAAGAGAAGCTGCAGCGTTTCCCTGGAGAAAGATTTGTAAACTTTGTATTTTTCATTAAACCTTGCCAGATATTCAGCCAGCAGGGCAGAAATATCTTCGGGCCTTTCTCTGAGGGGAGGAACAGTTATAGGAACAACGTTGAGACGGTAAAAAAGATCCTCACGGAAACTGCCGTCTGCCACCATAGCATCCAGGTCTTTATTTGTAGCAGTTATAATCCGTGCATTCACCTTAATGGCCTTTTCTCCCCCCAAACGGATTAATTCCCGGTCTTCCAAAACACGAAGAAGTTTTACCTGTAATTTCAGGGGCAAATCAGCAATTTCATCCAAAAAAAGAGTTCCTTCATGAGCCAGTTCAAAAAATCCTCTTTTACCTTCACGGCGGGCTCCCGTAAAAGCTCCCCTATCATAACCAAAAAATTCAGATTCCATTAGTTCAGAAGGAATAGCTCCACAGTTTACCTTGATAAAGCATCCCTGCTGATCGCGGGAACTGTGATTGTGAATCAAACGTGCGATTATGTCCTTACCTACCCCCGATTCACCCAGGATAAGCACATTCGCCTCAGTTCCGGCAATATGAAAGGCAGTTTCCATTGCGCCAAGCATCTGTTCACTCTGGGCAACTATCTGTTGAGACTTCATCAGTTCAAAGCGCAGAGCCGCCAGTTCTGTTTCGTAGCGCAGTAACAGTTCCTGGGATTTACGCATATCCTCTTTTAGCTGGTTCAGTTCGATTAAATCACGCACATTTGTTATGATCCTGATTACCTTTTTTTTCTCAGCATCCAAAACAGGAACTCCGGTAACAGTAACAGCCCTTCCATTATTGATCTCCTGTACGCCTGTGACGATACGCTTCTCACGAAGCGCCCTGATCGTAATGGGTTCATAAACAAAAATTCCCTTTTCTGTCAGTTGAGTAATTTCCTTTCCCACAAAATGGTTTTCTTCGAGTCCTGTTAACCTAACCAGAGCAGGATTTACCTTCAGTCCAATTCCCTTGCTATTAGTAATCATTACTCCATCAAACGAATTTTCTAGTGCTGATCTGATTTCATTGTACCTTTTTGTGATATTTCCCGAATCAATATCACGATTTTCATTATTAATGTTTGTTTCGATGAGAACCACCTCCATATTGACGAAAAAATCCTTATATAACCCCTATTTTGTTTTTTTTAAATTGCGCAAACACTTCTAATAAAAATATATCGTAAACCGTCTGAACTGTCAAGAATAACCTAAGCGGAGAATAGCTTCAAGGACACCACCGGCTACAGCCCTTGCCTTATCGGAAACAGTATGACAATCTACGTTTTCCCCCCGGGGATCAATATCCCCAATCTTCGTTCCCTTCTTTACTGCCAGGCCAGGGTAGATCATCCCCCTCACCACTCCACTGATTTGTGCAATAACAGGTTTTCCATCTACGTCAGCCACCGTCTGTCCCTGACGGACAAGCTCACCTATTTTAACCAAAGGAGTAATTTTTCCTATAGCCGGAGCCCTCAGCAATCTCTGGGCGCTAAAGCCGCATATTTCACCAGGGATACCTGTATCTGCTTCTGCAGAGCCGGAATAAATCGCTTTGCCCAGATCATGTCCCCTTCTGGTTTCAATAACGGCATGGACATCCCTGCCTGCGAAAAAACCTGGGCCCAGACCTATAACAACAGGGGCGTCATTACAGGAAGTCCCGGTATTTCTTTTGGCCATAACAGCATCGACCAGGACATGGGGGCAAACTCGTCCAATCATCGTTCCCAGGGGATCAACGAAAAGAGGGATAACACCCTCATCCCAATATTTATCCAGCTGATCATACTCACTGCATATCCTTGCCTTAACACCCTCTAACAGGGCCTCACCGTCATAAACAGCGCTGGCAAAGGCTACGGTGCGCCTTACGACAAGAGGTTCGGGCAGTTCCAGCATAAGCAGTTTAAAGCCTGACATCCAGAGGCGGTGGGCCACCCCACTTGCCAGGTCCCCGGCTCCTTTGATGATAACGGTCGAACGTATTTTCATACTTAAACCCTTTCCCCTGTCCATAGTTCTTTTTTCTCTATTATAATCTATGGCAGCAGGAATTGTAAACTGCTGCGAAGATTTACAGGTCACATGGAAGCCAGACAATGACTTTGAACTCCCTATCTCACGTATCTAACTGCTGCTCTAAACGCCTTGGCGGTAACAATCTTCATCGACCACCCAACATCATGTCGGGAAGGAAAAGAGCAATACCAGGAAAAATGGTTATAAGCACAACAATAATCAGTATGGGTATCACAAAAGGCATCGCACCGGCAAAAATATCCTCCAGCGGAACATCCTTTGCAGAGCCTGCAATGGTGTATAAATTTAAACCCATTGGTGGGGTAATTAATCCTACCTGCATCATAAGCACACATACAACCCCAAAAAAGATTGGATCGAAACCTAATCCCAATATGACTGGAAAGATCACGGGTAGCGTCAGCACCATCATGGATACTGCATCGATAAAGCAGCCTAAAAAGAGAAAAACAACTAGTATAATACTGAGAACAACATAAGGAGATACTTCAAGCCCCACCACCCAACCTGCCAACTGGGCGGGTATTGTGGAAAGAGCCAGGAAATAGCTGAAGACCGTTGCTCCGGCAACAAGGAAAAGAACCATCACAGAAACCCGGATAGACTCCTGCATAGACTTAAAAAGACTATCAAAGGTTAGTTTTCTTTTCGCCAGCGCAACAAAAAAAAGAAGAGTGGCGCCCGTTGCTCCGGCCTCCGTGGGACTAAACCAACCTAAATATATACCTCCCATGACTACAAGAAAAACCAACAAAATCTCCCATACACCTTTTAGGGCAGAGACTTTCTCTCTCCAACTGACCGTTTCAGGACTGGTGGGGGCTAAACTGGGATTTAGCCTGACCTGCAGTACTACAATCGCAATAAAGGTTACAGCCAAAGTAAGTCCGGGAATAATACCGGCAATGAGCAGTCTTCCAATGGACTGCTCTGCAAGCATACCATAAACCACAAAACCAATACTGGGAGGGATAAGAAAGCCGAGGGTGCCGCCTGCAGCAATCGTTCCTGTCGCCAGTCTTGGAGAATAATTATATTTCTTCATTTCAGGATAGGCAATCGTTCCCATGGCAGCTGCTGTGGCTACTGCGGAACCAGAAACAGCGGAAAACCCGGCACAGGCAGCAATAGTTGCGGCACCCAATCCCCCGGGTAATTTTCGCAGCCATTTATCAAATGTTTTGTATAAATTATCAATCAAGCCGCTGCTGTTGGCAAAAGCGCCCATGAGAAGGAAGAGAGGTATAACCATATACGCATAATGACTGGCAACTGAATAGACTGTCCTGGCAGCTACTGGTAATGCCGCATTGAGAGAAGAAAGATGCCAGATTCCCAAAAATCCTGTTAGCATTAAAGCAAGAGCTATGGGCATGCCTAATAACAAAAGAAGAATTGCCAGAAAGGTTCCAATGATACCAACAATGATCGGGTCCAACGCTTCCTCCTCCTAACTTTGAACTTGCGGCTATTTTTATGACCATTTCGGCCCAAAGTTATCTCTTTAAGAGCTTTCCTACAGTAGATGAGAGATCAACCAAGAGTTCCAGAAAAAGTAGAAATCCCCCTACAGAAACAAGCAGCCTAAAAGGAAGCTGGGGAATCCTCAGAAGATCAGAAACAGTTGTGGAAAGTCGCCCCGTAGCCAAAACCCATCCCTGCCATATTAGGATAAAAACCATAAACAAACCAAGCATCGTAATGATTATTTCTACAACCCGCCGGGCCAGAGAGGGCAGCCGGGAAACCACCAGTGTCACCTTTGGATGTCCTTTTACCTGCTGCGTGTAAGCAATGCCTAAAAGGATTACAACGGCCAGCATATACTGAGATAGTTCTACTACACCAGGAACAGGCCGGGGAAAAAAAGCCCGGCCTATTACATCGACTGTGGTGAGCAGCATCATTGGTAACAGCATAAACATACTCACCGCACATACATAAAAGGTTAAACGCTGAATACATTTCTGGACTTTTGCTAACCGTTCCATTAGCGTTTTTTCCTTTCACTAATCGTTTATCTGTACTGGTCTACTTCCGCTTCCCAATCGCTTGGAAATGCGGGAAATGCCACACCATACTTATCGAGCTCTGCTTTATACATTAATAGTGTCTCTTTACCCGGAAGCCCCTTAGATTCCAGATCGTTTACCCATGCTTTAACGACCTCTTCTGTAAACTTACTGTACCAACGGGCTTCTTCAGACGCAGGCAGATGATACAGCTCTACGCCCAAATCAGGATAATTATCCATTATTTCGCATATATGCTTTTCACTCAACCCGCCGGTGAGACGGAAGGGGTTGCCGACTACTTCCTCTATCACAGGTTTCAGGTCATCAGGTACTCTCTCCCAGCTATCCTTATTCATGGCCACGCCTTCTGTAACACAGCCGAATGAAGCAACTACTGCATGATCTGCCACCTCGTAGAGTTTGTAGGCCTGAAACAGCTGAGGACAGGTAACAATCCCATCAATAACACCTGTCTCCATCGACAAGTATACATCTCCGAGAGGCATGAATACCGGCTCCGCTCCTAAAGCCTCGATCATGTAAGTCTGTAAACCGCCTGGTGATCTCATCCTTAAGCCCCTTACATCTTCCAGTGTGCGCACTGTTTTTGTAGTCCAGAAATAAGACTGAACGCATCCATTCAAATGGAGCACTTTCACATCCTCGAATTCCTGATGGAGGATACGGTCATGCATGGCATTTCCTATATCTACGGCAACATCCTTACCACCAACGAAGACCGGCATTGAAAGAACATCGCTGAGCGGAAAACGGCCGGGGGTCCAGGTAGCTGTAAAGTAGCCCATATCAGAGAGCCCGTCCTCCACGATGTCGTAATGTTCGGGCCCTGCACCCAGCGCCCCGCCATAGTACGTAGTATATGTTATTCGACCATCACTTCTTTTTCCCAGTTCCTCAAGCATCGGATCCCAAACCGCCACACACTCCTGACTGGCAGGAGGATGCCAGGTGCTAAATTTTATTTCCACTGTCTCCCCAGACGGCTTTGACGGGGCACAAGCCCCTATTAACAGCACTAACGCCAAAACTAAACCGCAGGCAATTATTTTATTAAGTGGTGTCGCCACTCATTCTCCATGTCGGTGGGGGAGCGATTTTTTCTTGCTAGTTTTGGCAGAGTCATGGCATAATGATTGGTGGTAGAGATTCGATATCCTACCGACAATCATACATAAGGAGTTCACGGAGAATAGAAAG
>JAUSPO010000148.1 GCA_030656575.1 Bacillota bacterium | reverse complement strand
CAAAAGGAAATATTTCGGTAAAAATCCTTACTTCCTTTGCCGAAATCTCTGACATTCGATTGCCGAATTCCCTTACTTTAGTTGCCGAAAACCCTTACTTTGGTTTGCCGTTTTTTCTAACATTTGCATTGCCGGTACCATTGCATAATTATCAATCTTTAGACAGAAAAGAGACAGATTGGGGTAAAAAAATTCTTCCTCTTTTTCCTTTTTTTCTTTTGTTTTGCTAAATGATACCTCTCAAATCTGCTGCCTGCCAGTCCTCCAGAGGCACAAACGCTATGTATAAGCCCCCTCCTCTTGAAATGTAAACCTTGCTAACAGTATAGCAGGGAGGCGGGGGCAAATGGAAATCACACCCAGACGGCACCGCAGGCGGAAACAGCCGCTCCAGGGGCTGGCCGGGGTGGGTTTCACTCCCGCTAGATAGTGGCGGGGATAAAGAGAACTCGCTCTAAGATAATTTGTAGGTCTGGGGATATTAATGAAAAAAAATCACTAATGGGGCAATATTTCTCACTGTAAGAGGAGGGCAAACAGGGAAGGATTTGCCAGAATTATATAGAATGTTTCAGTATGGTTATTGCCGAGTCAGAAATTTTTAAACTAACCTAAAAGAAATCATCAACATTTATAACACACTTCTTTTGGAATTGGCGTTAAAAATGACATCTGAGCCAATTATGAATATGTCATTTTAGCAAAACACTTTATGAGATAGGGAGATGAATTATTGGCTAAAGAATAGTTATTAATAGTGTGGTAAACAGATTTCAATTAAATTTTAAACGTAACGTTGGCGCTGTTTCTGAGAGTATCAGGAAGTGTCAACCGAAAAGTCTTGAGGTTTGGCAGGATTATTATTATCTACATGTAAGATCTAAGGATCACATTGATGAACTGGGGAGGAAGCTTTACACAAAGATTACTGAGGTGGTCTCATCTGAGGTTGAAGAAATTACTGAAGAAGATTGCATTAATTATATGCATAACCTTGTAACAAACAGAACCTTTGATGGTTATTTAACCGAGGTAAAAACTATTTACGGTCAATTACAAGAAATACTGGGTGAAAAAATTGTTGCTGCTCCTGATGATTGGGACAGGCTTTATAATGTTGACTTCTATATAGAAATAAATGGTAACTATGTTGGCTTACAGGTTAAGCCCGTGAGTGATGTAGCTCATATACTACAAATGTATAAAGAAAAGTCAATCCAGCAAAGCACACACCAGAAATTTAAAGAAAAGTACGGTGGGTCCGTTTATTATATTTTTTCAAAGAAAGACGGTCAAAAGAAGGTTACCCACAACACAGAAGTCATTGCTGAAATACAACAAGAAATAATGAGACTTAAAAAGGAGAGCAAATAAATTGCATACAAGGCACAATATTATTTATCAAGATTCCAGAAATCTAAGCACATTAAGTGATGATAGTATTGATCTGGTCGTAACTTCACCGCCATATCCCATGATTGAAATGTGGGATGAACAATTTAAACAAATAGATCCTAACATTGGATATTTTCTTCAAAGAGGTGATTATTCCAATGCTTTTGAAGCAATGCATAACATTCTTGATGAAGTTTGGAGCGAATTATTTAGAGTAATGAAAAGTGGTGCGTTTGCTTGCATTAATATCGGAGATGCAACTCGAACTATTAACAAACGGTTTCAGTTATTTGCAAATCATTCACGGGTACAAAAAAAGTTTTTCGATATTGGCTTTGATGTTTTACCCCTTATCTTATGGCGAAAGCAAACTAATGCGCCCAATAAATTTATGGGTTCAGGAATGCTTCCGGCAGGGGCCTATGTAACATTAGAACATGAGTATATTTTAATCTTCAGAAAGGGAAACAAGAGGATTTTTGCAACACCGGAAGAAAAACATAATCGCATGTTAAGTAGCTTCTTTTGGGAAGAAAGGAACACGTGGTTTTCAGATATTTGGGATTTCAAAGGGACAAGGCAACAAACAAATCACAAAGAATTGCGAAGCAGAAGTGCAGCCTTCCCTTTTCTTTTACCTTTCCGCTTGATCAATATGTATTCCGTATTTGGTGATACTGTTCTTGATCCGTTTTTAGGTACCGGAACATCAACATTGTCGGCAATGGCAGCAGGAAGGGATAGCATTGGCTATGAGGTTGATAAGAGCTTTTCGATACCGATTAATAAAAGAATTGGTGAAGAGAAATACAAGCTAAATGATTATAATTTAGATAGAATTAGTAACCATATTAATTTTGTTCAAATCTACACTAAAGAAAAAGGTGATTTGAAATACACTAATAACTATTTCGGTTTTCCGGTAATGACTAAACAAGAAACGGAATTAAAACTGGCATTTTTTAGATCTATAGAGGAAAAAGATAATTACTTTAAAGTTTCTTACGCGGATGATAATTTTATTAAAAGTCTTAACCCAAACGGTCTTTTACGTGAACAACTACAAAACATAAATGAGGTCCAACAATCGCTTTCATTTTAAGTTTGGTCAGCAGGTCGGGCAAATTGCACGGTTTCTACTTGATATGCAAACCAAAGATTATGTTATCACACCGGCATCGGATACTGAAAAACTGCACTACGGAGTTTTAAAGGAAGAGCCTTCTTATTGTTATGCTAAGAACCAGGATAATTGCCCATACCCACACCGGCGGAGGGTAGAATGGGAGCCCGTTCAGTTAAAAAGAGGTGACTTTTCGGTTCCCTTCCAGAACACAATCCGTTCATCTCTTACGGTTTTTGCAATTTCCCAGCGAGATGAGTTCTTTGCAGCAATTGGGCGAAAGGATTTGATCGCAAAATCGATAACTTCTGGAAAGCTATGGGCTAGCTGGACACGTAAAAGCTTTCGTATTCGCCATTTTTCACAAAATTACTGGCCAGTTTATTTTAACATAATCTAGGCTACCACCAGCTGCAGGCTTTATACTCCCCTACTACACTTCCCTGGCAAATCTAACCCCCATGTCAAAGGCTTTTTGACAATCCTTTGGGAAAACATCCCTATGGCGCTCTAATCTCTTCTCGGGGTCGAAACGAGAGGAAACCACCTTTGCATAATCTTCAAACTGTAAGGTTTCACAGCTATAGATTGACTCCGACCTTCCAAATATCATCTTCAGCACTCCTTCATTCTGGACGAAGTACTGATCGTAGCCACGGTCTTTTAGTCCTTTCTCCGGACAATTCATGGTATAAATAATTCCGGTATTAATCTTTCTTGGAAAAAGTGAGTTTGGGGGTTCGGTATATTCCAAATAAGGGAACTGCAGCCTTTCCATAAATGATCTCATTTCACCGGAAACAGATCCAAAATACATTGGGGAGCCCAAAATAATGGCATCAGTTTCCTCAATTTTTTTTAAGATTGGCGACAGATCATCCTTTAGTGCACAACTGCCATAGTTTTGGCCATTTATTGTTTTACAGGCAAAGCAACTGATACATCCTTTAAAGTCGAGCTCATATAAATGAACAAGTTCTGTTTCCGCCCCCTGTGAAGCACTTCCTTCGAGGGCTTTTTCAAGCATTGCCGCTGTATTCCAGTGTTTTCTTGGGCTTCCGTTAAAGGCCATAACTTTCATAAATAATTCCTCCATTGTTTCTGGTATTTTAGTTTTCTATAGGGCTTATCTATATAATCTTTAGTTTTTCTAATCTATCCTTTTAAAAAGTAGTTCATTATTTCCATGACTATCTTTTTCTCTACATTCTATTATTTTCCTGCTAATAAAATTATCTACCTAATAATAAGAATTTCACTTCTTTTTGACCACATTTCCCCCTTCACCCATCAAAAAATCTGACAAATTAAGTAATTATCGCCATCCACACCATTTTTAGACATAGTCAAAATCACTCTTTTGATCAGTAAAGGAGGTTCAGTTAATGTGCCAAAAATAAAGTATTTCTCGCAAGAAGAACTGAAAAAACTCTTCAAGGTAATTAAAGCCTCAAAGAGTAAATACTCACTAAGGAATTTCTGTATGTTTCGTTTAGCCTACCGTTGTGCGCTCAGATCCTCTGAGATTGGCTTATTGAAACTCCAAGATTACAACATCCAGCAGGGAGAGCTCTATTGTCAAAGGAAGAAGAATTCGCAGTTGTTTAATCTTTAGCTTTATAGAAAAAAGTACCTAAGTTGGCTCGTTATAGACGGGCACCGGGTGGGTCCAACCCTTGGCCTTTCCGTATTTAAGCAGTCGATCGTAATGTTTCATTTCATCCATATGTATTTGCGTGAAAATCTTTCGCAAACTGTCATTCATCTCTGTCTGGACAATAGCCCTTAGATGATGATCCTGAGCTTTCTGCAGACCCCGCTTAAAGTCGGAGGGAGGCTGATGCGGTGTTTTAATATTATGGCTTCCTTCTCCAACACCTTAATCTCCTTATCCAGATTGACCAGGTGTCTTCCCGCCATCACTAAGAGATCCTTGTCATGGATAAAGTTCTTCAATAATTTAATATCTGTCATACTTTCATAGCCGGAGCTGAGCAGCTCCCAGATATTCCATACCTCTTCAATATCAACGACCTTCTTTTTGGCGCCTACTTTCTTAAATAATTTGGGCAAAGTTCTTTTCCTCCCCGTTAAGCTTTACCTTTATAGTATGTTTATAGTAGATCCTTGTTTGACACCTATAATGTACAGAATGATGGTATAACGGGGAGCTGGCTTTTTAGATCCTTCCCCGTTCCCATGTTTCCTAATCATCAATGTTCTTGTAAATTTATTACTGGAACACTTTGTTTACTATTAGGGTTGTTTAAAGGGTGTACGGTGTCGCCACTCATTCTCCATGTCGGTGGGGGAGCGATTTTTTCTTGCTAGTTTTGGCAGAGTCATGGCATAATGATTGGTGGTAGAGATTCGATATCCTACCGACAATCATACATAAGGAGTTCACGGAGAATAGAAAG
>JAUSPO010000147.1 GCA_030656575.1 Bacillota bacterium | reverse complement strand
TTAAACGAGCAAAAACAATTTAAGTGAAAAGGGGTTGCCGCGGATGAACCGGTAATTTTCAGAAAAACCGATAGGCAATGGCTAAAAAACGTCAATCTTAGACCTTGCAAGATTTTTAAAGAATTTCATGCGTCAGCTCTGGCAGTATAATCTGTTGGTTGCCGGTAAAATGCATTTACTGTATAATGTTTATTATCTAAGCTATTAAAAGAGGTGAAATAAAAATGGACAAGATAAGGATTTTTATCGTAGATGATCATACCGTTTTGCGAACTGGTTTAAAATTATTACTTGGAACCCAAAAAGATATGGAAGTAGTGGGAGAAACTGGAAGTGGGAAAGAAGCCCTTCAAATGGCTGCTGAACTGATCCCCCGTGTTATTCTGCTTGATCTTTCTCTGGACGACCTTAACGGGCTTGATATACTAATGGAATTAAAGTCAATAGATCCAAAGATTAAGGTTCTTGTCCTGACAATGCATGATGATGAAGGTTACCTGCATAAAGTATTAGAAGGTGGCGGAGATGGATATATTTTGAAAAAGGCCGCAGATGTAGAGTTGTTTACGGCTATAAGGGCTGTTAACCGTGATGAGATCTTTTTAGATCCTTCTTTGACAAAAGCAGTACTAAGAAATATGTATAGCAGTCATCGCAAAGATTTTCAAGAAAGCAAAGAGGATGAAGAGGTCTTAAGCGTCAGGGAAAATGAAGTCCTCAGGTTGGTTGCGCTGGGATTTACAAATAAGCAAATTGCTGACCAATTATTAGTAAGTATTAAAACTGTAGAGAGTCACAAAGCAAGAATCAGGGAAAAACTTAATATGAATTATCGTTCTGACCTTGTGAAGTATGCAATTAAAAAAGGTCTGTTAATGAAAGATTAATTCTTTTTATTGCAGAAAAAATCATAATTTAATTACATATTTTTTGATAAAAAGGGTTATTCATGGAGAATAACCCTTTTTATTTTTAATCTTTTACTTTATTTTTTAATTATTATTAAAAAATATAAGGGTTAAACCCTACAATTTAAAGCAAATAAAGAAGGTGAACAGCATAATATTGTAGAATTATATTAAGTGATTTACCCTGTAGAGTATTATTATATTGTATTTTTATAGTGATTGAATATGCAGGTCTATAGGAAGAGGAATATAAAGATGAAAAAAAACCTGAGTCTCTGGCATAAGATTTTTTTAGGATTTATTACAGGTGCATTAATAATAATCCTCATTACTGGTTTTGTTACCATAAGGTTGCCATACAAAAAAAACAGCAGTCCCTTGGAATTTTTGGAATGAACGAAAGGGCAACACTGGCAGGAGGAAAACTTTCTATTAATACAGCGCCGGGAAAGGGAACAAAAATTTCCTTAGAAATTCCGCTGCTGGAGGAAATAAAAGAATTCAATAATCAGGCAAACCTCGCTTGAACAATATGATATTGGGCTTTTAGTTTACCTGTTTCATAATACTGCTAAAACACTGGGATGCGTTTCTTTTTTCACCCAGGAGCTCGTAAAGAACTCCCATTTCAAATAATATTTTCGATTCATTGGGATTTATCGAAAGAGCCTTTTTAAAATTTTGCATACCTTTATGAAACTCTCCTTCCATTGTATAGGCTCTTCCCAGACAATAACATACTTCCCAATCTTGCGGTAAGGCTTCTTTTACCTTTTCGAAAGCTTCTATTGATTCCTTGTATCTTCTAAGATTAAAATAAATTGCTCCCATATTAAAGTAACCTATGAAAAAGTAAGGATCTTCTTCCACAGATAAAATGAATTCGCTTAAAGCTTCCTCGTATTTTCTTTCTCCTGCGTAAATATTGCCCATGGCATTATAGACAAAAGCATTTAAATGAGGATCACGGCTTAATGCCTTTACTAACCTCAATTTGTTGAGGGCTTTATTATAAGCACCCTTTTGACTGTAAGACAGTCCCAGGCAAAAATGGCCAAACAGGAAATTTGGCTCCATCTTTACGACTTTTTCAAATTCTTTTATGGCTTCTTCCAGCATGGCTAGATCCCAGAAACCTAAACCTTTACGGAACGAGTCAATTCCCTGTTCGCTTTCAAGTTTTAAAAAAGAATGTTTCTCTATAACATTGCCTTGGGAAGTAATAGGCTCACGGTCTTTTTCGTTATAAAGTTCTATCTCCTGTAAAAAACCTTCTGGAAGATCGTCCGGAAGGCTGAAATTAAATTTTTGTTGTAACTCATTAACCTTTTCTTCGAAGAAAAGCCAGTACTTTACACATTCGTCCATAAGATTGCGCAGTTTTAAAAGGTTATTAATAAGTTTTTCTTTTTCATTTTTATCAGGATCATTTTTTAGATTTTCTTCTATTTCTTCTATTGAAGAAAAGATTACCTCAAACTCTTGGGAAAACATAGCTTTGCCTCCTTATAAATTTAATACACTTAATCGTTTGTATCTATTTTTTCTTATACTTATTGTTTTATTAATTAAACATTATCTTCTTAAGGGAAAATATTCTTTGCATAATATGTTGACGATGGAACAAAAATAGGTTATACTAATAAATGCACTGTTTGAAAAAAGGTGCATGCCGACGTAGCTCAACGGCTAGAGCAGCTGATTTGTAATCAGCAGGTTGCGGGTTCAAGTCCCACCGTCGGCTCCAGAAAAATATCATAAAAGCATGGAGAGGTACCCAAGTGGCTAAAGGGGGCAGACTGTAAATCTGTTGGCGACGCCTTCACTGGTTCAAATCCAGTCCTCTCCACCATTTTATTTTTAAAGGGAAATTTTCGTTCCTTAGAGAAAAAAAACAAGGGCCATTAGCTCAGTCGGCAGAGCACCTGACTTTTAATCAGGGTGTCCCGCGTTCGAGTCGCGGATGGCTCACCAAAAATTAAATGCGAGAGTGGCGGAAAGGCAGACGCGCCAGGTTCAGGACCTGGTGAGAGCAATCTCGTGGGGGTTCAAATCCCTTCTCTCGCACCAAATAAGAAACTCCTGTTAATGCAGGTGTTTTTTTTATTTTATACTCTCTTATTAAGGCAATAATTACTATTAATATTCTCCCCAGCTTGATCAATAATATAGGTATAAGTAAATCCTAATATAATGAGGTGAAATTGATGCATCACGACAGAGTAGAGATTATGCCAGATACTCCCAAACGGGGACAGGAAGTTGATATTCACTATAAGGGAATATTATATCAAAACGGGGCTGATTCCATGTGGGTTCATTACGGTTTTGACGGATGGAACAATGCCACAGATTTGCAGATGCAAAGACAAGGAAATAGCTTTTACTGCAAAATTAAAGCTGAAGGCAGAAAAGATATTAATCTTTCTTTCAAGGACAGCGCTAATCATTGGGATAATAACGGTGGATTAAATTGGAACTTTAATATTAAGTAATGAACCAGTTGTTTAATCCTTAACACAAAAAAAGGCCTTTGTGGAGGCCTTTTTTTGATATTGAAGGATCATGATCAAATAGCAGGAATTACCTTTAACTTTCTCGAACTAATAAATCAAGAACCATGGTATAGGGAAGGATGATTATACTTTGACATTAATCAGAGATAAAGGCTTAGCCCCATCGGGAATGGAAAAAATAAATTGGGTAAGGGAACATATGCCGGTCCTCAAGGAACTGGAAAACATTTTTAAGAAAGAAATGCCTTTTAAAGGTTTAAATGTTTCCATATGTTTACATTTAGAAGCAAAAACTGCATATATGGCTTTAGTTTTAAAAGAAGCGGGCGGTAAAGTAACAATTACCGGGAGCAACCCTCTTTCTACTCAGGATGATGTAGCAGCGGCCCTGGCAGGTGAAGGCGTTGAGGTATTCGCCTGGCACGATGCAACAGCAGAAGAATATAACGAACATGTCTTTCACACTGCCAGCGCTAAACCCCACCTGATTATTGACGATGGCGGGGACCTTGTTTCTCTGATGCACAAGAGCTTCCGGGAAGATCTCCCCACGGTTATGGGTGGTGCTGAAGAAACTACTACAGGTTTAATCAGGCTTAGAGCAATGGAAAAAAATAACGCCCTTGCTTTTCCAATGATGGCAGTTAACGATGCTCTTTGCAAATATCTTTTTGATAATCGCTATGGAACCGGCCAATCGGTCTGGGACGGTATCATGCGTTCAACGAATTTAATTGTGGCCGGGAAAAACGTTGTTGTTGCAGGATACGGATGGTGCGGCAAAGGTGTGGCCATGAGAGCAAAAGGTTTGGGAGCAAAGGTTATGATCTGCGAAGTTGACCCTGTCAGAGCATTAGAAGCTCATATGGATGGATTTAGAATAATGCCGTTAACTGATGCAGCATCTGAAGGTGACATTTTTGTAACTGTTACAGGATGCAGCAGAGTTCTGACCAGGGATCATTTTCTAGTGATGAAAGATCAGGCCATACTTGCTAATGCAGGACATTTTGATATTGAAATTGACAAAGAATCACTAGTTTCACTAACTGACATACCCCGTAGGGTACGTAAAAACGTCGATGAATACACTTTTAAAAACGGCCGCCGTATTTACTTACTCGGCGACGGCCGCCTCGTAAATCTGGCCGCGGCAGATGGACATCCGGCAGAGATTATGGATATGTCATTTGGTCTTCAGGTGTTAGCTCTAAAATACCTTAGGGATAATCAGGGTATACTGGAAAACAGGGTGCTGGCTTTACCACCGGAATTGGACCGTGAAGTGGCAATGCTTAAATTAAAAGGGCTGAATCTGAGTATCGACCAACTAACAGCTGAACAACAATGTTACCTGGAAAGCTGGGAAATTTAAATATGATGAGAAATATGAGAAGGAAGGGAGGGAGCCTGGAATTACAGGACAGTAAATGATAAAAGCCGAGGTTGCAATCATTGGAGGAACTGGATTTTACGACCCCAAGATCATGGATGATATTCAGGAAATAACAATTAATACTGAGTTTGGTGAGACAGGCCTTTTAGTGGGTACCGTTTCAAAGATTCCCGTCGTCTTTTTAGCGAGACACGGAAGCCGTCACGGAGTGCCTCCTCATCGTGTAAATTACAAAGCTAATATCTCAGCACTAAAACAACTGGGGGTTACAAGGGTCCTGGCCACTACAGCTGTCGGTTCATTGCAAGAAAGCCTTCCACAGGGGTCACTGGTCATAATCGATCAGTTTATAGATTTTACCAAAAACCGGGAAGATACTTTTTATAATGGGGAGGATGGCGTTATACATACTGATTTTACAGAACCATACTGTCCGCAGTTGCGCACATCTTTAAAGAAAGTAATGTCTGAGAAAGAAATAATTTTTTCAGATGGTGGAACTTATATTTGCACAGAGGGTCCACGCTATGAGACTCCAGCGGAAATAAAGGCCTTTGCGCTTTGGGGAGCAGACGTGGTGGGGATGACCGGCGTTCCGGAAGTTACTCTTGCCCGGGAGGCGGGCTTATGCTACGCAAATCTTTCCCTGGTAACTAATTTTGCTGCGGGGATATCTCCTCATTTTTTGACTCACAAAGAAGTGGTAGATATAATGAGAGAGAAAATTTCTGTTATCAGGGAAATCTTTACAGGAGTCGTCGTTTCCCTGACAGAAGAAAGAGATTGCAGGTGCTCACATAAAGAAGACTACAGCTTAGGTTAAGGTCAAATTTGTAATATAAATAATCAGGAGGATCCATTCTATGGGAGGAGCCAGTCATATACAGTGGGAAGGCAATTTACTTAAACTCCTTGACCAGAGGTTTTTACCGGAAAAAGAAGACTACCTGGAGTGTCATACTCATCTTGATGTGCAGCATTGTATTAGAGATATGATCGTAAGAGGTGCTCCTGCTATAGGGGTGGCGGCGGGGTTTGCCATGGTCCTGGCTGCCCGTTTCATCATTCAAAGCTTCCATGGTAAAAATACTGCTTTTTCCTGGCTTGACTTTGAAACGCAATTAATTGAAGCAGGTGATTCGCTGAAAAATACACGTCCTACGGCAGTAAACCTTTCCTGGGCGGTTGACCGAATGTTAATTAAAAGCCTGGCTATTAAAGATAAATCCCCTGAACGTCTTTTGGAAGAAATGGAACAGGAAGCAAAAAATATCTTTGATGAAGACATAGAAGTAAATAAAAAGATAGGTGAATGGGGATCCACACTTATTCACGACAATTTTACCATATTAACCCATTGCAATGCCGGAGCCCTTGCAACAGCAGGATACGGAACAGCTCTCGGTGTAATAAAAAGTGCCTTCTACCAGGGGAAAAATATTACTGTATATGCTGACGAGACAAGGCCATTTTTACAGGGTTCCCGCTTAACAGCTTATGAACTTCAGAAGGAAGGAATTCCTGTTTTTGTAATTGTTGACGGTGCAGCGGGATACCATTTGAATAAAGGAGATATTAACTGTATCATCGTTGGAGCTGACCGGGTTGCGGCAAATGGGGATGTGGCAAATAAAATCGGAACTTATACCCTTGCTGTGCTTGCCAAAGAAAATAATGTGCCTTTTTACGCTGCTGTACCTTTTTCCACGATCGATATGTCCATAGGCTGCGGCAAGGAAATTATTGTTGAAGAGAGAGATTCTCAGGAAATAACACACTTGAAAGGAATACCTCTTACACCGCGGGGAGTGAAAGTAAAAAACCCTTCCTTTGATATTACACCTTCTAACCTCATCACTGCTCTAATAACTGAATATGGGATCATTTATAATCCTAATGAAAAGAAAATGCAGCAGTTTGTAGAAAAAGGAGGGGGATAAGCTATTGAATCCCGTGGAAAAAGCAAAAGAGGGAGTTGTGTCTACTGCCTATTCGATCCACAAAGAAGGACTGGTTTTTGAAACCTGGGGAAATGTGAGCTGCAGGCCAACAGATGACCGGATTGTCATAACGCCCAGCGGTATCCCTTATGAACAATTAAAGTTTGTGGATATGGTTGTAGTAAATATTAAAGGTGAAGTGGAGGAGGGAAGGTGGAAACCTTCTACTGAACTGCCTCTTCACCGGGCTGTCTATGAGGCAAGGACAGATATCAGGGCAATTGTGCATACACACAGCATTTGTGCCACCGCTTTTGCTGTCAGCAGGCAGGATATTCCCGTTGTTGTGGAAGACCAGGCACAGGTAGTTGGTGGACCCGTAAAGATCGTGGAGTATGCCCAGTCAGGAAGCGAGGAATTGGCTTTTAATGCTGTGAAGGCACTTGGTAAGGATGGTCTCGCCGTTTTACTGGCAAACCACGGAGTGCTTTCAGTAGGGTCAGATCTTCCCTCAGCTCTGCAGAGGTGCAGAATTATAGAGAGAAATGCGCAAATTGTCCTCTGGTCCAAGCTTTTGGGTTCACCCTTTCTTTTAGATCCTGAAGAAGTGGCCCGTTTGAGAAATTGCTTTCTAAACAATTATGGACAAAAGAATAATGTTTAGATTACATTTTCATGGGAGTGTAGTTGATGTCTGAAATAATATTAATTCAAGCAGAATACATTTTAACGTGGGATGATGGATATAAGATTATTTCAGATGGTGAAATACTTATAGAAGACAGCCTCATAACCTATACGGGGCCTCGCCTCAAACGTTCTCCTGAAAGCATTAACAGGGTTTTAAATACCAGTGACAGCCTGGTTATGCCAGGATTTATCAATACTCATACCCACGCTGCTATGACCCTCTTTAGGAGTTACGCGGATGATATGTCTCTAATGGATTGGCTGCAGAAAAAAATCTGGCCGGTGGAAGCAAAACTTCAAAGAGAAGATATCTACTGGGGAACAATGTTGGCAATTCTTGAAATGCTCAAAGGAGGGACCACCTGTTTTGCAGACATGTACTTTTTTATGGATGAAGTGGCCAGAGCCTGTGGGGAAAGTGGGATCAGAGCTTCTATTTCACAAGGACTCATTGGAATCGAGAATGCCAAAGGGCTGGATGGATTAAAAGAAAGCAGTAGACTTGTAGAAAATTGGCACAAGAAAGATGATGGAAGAATTACTGTTATGCTTGGCCCCCATGCTCCGTATACATGCCCACCTGCTTATTTGCAAAAAGTAGCAAGTAAAGCCGCCGAACTTGGGATTCCAATACATATTCATCTATCTGAAACTCGCAGTGAGGTGGAAGAATGCCGTGCAGCTTACGGTAAAACACCGATAGAACTTATGGACGAAATAGGACTGCTGGAACAAAATGTATTAGCAGCGCATTGCGTACACCTTACCGGGAGAGAAATAGAAATAATTTCTGAAAAAAAGGTGGCAGTTGCACATAACCCGGGCAGCAATCTTAAGTTAGGTTCAGGTGTTGCACCTCTGGCAGAATTACTAAAAAAAGGTGCCCTTGTATCTCTAGGCACAGATGGAGCATCAAGCAATAATAACCTGGATATGGTGGAAGAAATGAGATTAGCTGCCCTTCTGCAAAAAGGAGTTTCTGAAGACCCTACTGTAGTAACAGCAGAGGATGCGTTAACAATGGCTACCCTAAACGGTGCTAAGTCCCTTTTTCTTGATGAAGAAATAGGGACTTTGAGGAAGGGATCGAAAGCTGATTTAATCATGTTTAACTTAAAAAAACCTCACTTTTATCCCCTGCATAATCTTATTTCCCATCTGGTATATAGTGCTGCTTCCTCAGATGTTGAATTAGTGATGGTTAATGGAAAATTTTTAATGGAAAAAGGGAAATTGCTGACCATAGATGAAGAAAGGATCCTTTTTGAAGCTCAGAATAGAGCTTTAAGGCTTGTAAAAGATATGTAAGCACAGATTTTTTGAAATAGCTGCAGCCAAAAAGTTTTTTTAAAGAAAGGGTTGTATCTTAGCTGGAGGGATAATATTGATTGTTTTATTGACTAATGATGACGGTATTTATGCTGAAGGCATTCAGGCACTCGCTGAAGCATTGATACAGGATGAAAATATTGATCTTTATCTTGCAGCTCCCGACCACGAAAGAAGCGCCACCGGGCATGCAATTACCATGCACCGCCCCATCAGGGCTGAGGAAGTCAAGTTTCTTCATAACTCTGCCTTGAAAGGATGGTCTGTAAACGGAACTCCTTCTGATTGTGTAAAACTGGCAGTGGAATATTTAATGCCACAAAAGCCGGATCTTGTAATCTCGGGAATAAATGACGGTTCAAATCTGGGAACGGACGTGCTTTATTCTGGAACAGTGTCAGCTGCTATTGAAGCAATTATTTTAGGTATACCGGCAATGGCGGTCTCTCTTACAGAGCGGGAAGATCCTGACTTCCGTTTTGCGGCAAATTTTACTTTACGATTGCTGAAAATGATCTCCAGCTCTAAATTACCCGATAACACTTTACTGAATATTAATGTTCCAGGAAAAACACGAAAGGAAATTGCTGGTGTAGCTATAACCCGATTAGGCCTTCGTCATTATAGAAACGCTTTTCAGGAAAGAATTGATCCAAGGGGTAAAAGATATTTCTGGCTGGCAGGCCAGGTTGTAGAATCCAATGAAGGCGAGGCTGCAGATACCGATGTGGCAGCCGTTCAAAATTCCTACATTTCTGTTACTCCCGTTCATTTTGACCTGACAAATTATAATTTACTGGAAGAACTAAGAAAAATTGAATGGAAATTATGAGTGAGTTAAAAAGTGAATGGAAAAATGTAGGGAAGACGGTGTGCTATAATGGAATTATCTTTTAATCCGGAGAGTTTCTTTGAATCTACTTTACTTAACGCAAAGGCAACGAAAGAAAATATTAACGAGTTGTGTAGAAAGGCTATACACTACAACTTCTGCGGTGTCTGCGTTAATCCTTATTATGTACCCCTGGCGGATTCTTTGCTTAGTGGAAGCGGCGTTAAACTTGTCTCTGTGGTTGGATTCCCCCTGGGTTGTACCAGTAAAGAAATGAAGAGATATGAAGCAGAGGATCTCTTTAAAAAAAATGCACAGGAAATTGATATGGTATTGAACATTGGGGCTTTAAAAGACAAAGAATTCAGCGTGGTAATTCAGGAAATAAGAGATGTAGTCAATGTGGGTGCAGTAGTTAAAGTTATTATAGAAACGGGCCATTTAACAGAGGGGGAAATTGTTAATGCCTGTAACTGCCTACTGGAGGGTGGTGCTCATTTTGTTAAAACGTCAACTGGCTTTGGGCCAAGGGGGGCATCTCTAAAAGATGTTTATTTATTGCGCAGTATTTTGCCATCCGAAGTGGGCATAAAAGCTTCAGGAGGCATTAATTCTGCAGAGTTTGCTGAAAAATTAATTTTTGCGGGAGCAAGCCGGTTGGGAACCAGTTCTGCGGAAAAGATTTTTCTGGAATGGAAAAAAGAATAATGATGCAGAAATATGTCAGATGTAGCCATAATAACAACTATATGGTATTTATAGTATTTCCTGGGAAATACTGCTGACTCTGAGTTTAATATCCCTAAGAGAATTATTAAAAAATAGTTATACTTCTTCCTTTCAGACCATAAAATTATTTGAGGTTCTGTAAGGAGGTTTTTTTATGCAACCGGTAAAAAGAATATATTCAGTTGAATGGGAGAAAATTTTAATTCCAGTTTTATTTTTACTATTGTTAGTTCTGGCTTTCTACAACATGGTTATTCTGGAAAACTCACGCCCTGGTAAAATGCTTGAAAAGACGCTCTACAGCATGGAGAATAATGCCGTATTCCTGGAAGTTGACATCCAGGAAAGAGGTGCTGGTTACAAGTTAGACTTCCAGGGTAATGCTGTAGGAAAAAAAGTAATCTACGGTGAGATTTCTGAGTACAAGCTGGAAGTTTACAAACAGTCAGAGGAACTGTTCATTAAGGATTTAAAAGATGGCGAGTGGAAAAAGGCGTCAGATATGGGCCTGGAATCTTTGGAAAGATTTTTAGTATCTCCGTTTGAACTGCTTGATTTGTGGACTTATCTTTTTAAAGACGCCAGTTTTATTAAATATCCGGAAGGACTGGAAAAGGTTATTCTTATCAACGTTTCGCCGGAAGATCTTCATAAAACAGAAATATTCCAGAGTTACTCCCATGAAAATCCACTTTCGTTGGAGTGTTTGATATTTATTGAAGAAGATAAATTATTTATTAATCAAATAATTTTATCCCTTTATGACAACAGCAATTTGAAGCACATCGTTCGCAGAAATTTTTCCTTTAAACCTTCTCAAATTACTCAGATTAAAACAATTCCGGCTTCAGTCTTATCTGAAGAAGAAAATTTTTCTTAAATAATCAGACAAGGAAAGGAATCTTTTCCTTTATATAGAATTAAAATAATGATGCATTGGGATATTGCTTTCTAAGGGAGTGAAAAAATGACCTCAAGGGATAACTGGTGGTTAGGTTTAGTGATAATAATTGTTGGCGTAGTTATCCTGCTTAATAATTTTGAAATAACTCAAATAGATATTGTTTGGTACATCAGCGTTTACTGGCCTCTGTTGCTGCTATTATGGGGAGTAAATATGTTGAGAGGTGGAAGAGATGGAAGAGATGGAAGAGATGGAGGCAGATTAGTTTCTGCCGGTATTATTATAGCCCTTGGTTTAGTTTTGTTAAGTAGGAATTTAAACCTCATTGATTTTAATATTTCTCTGCTTTGGAAAGCTTTCTGGCCTATAATTCTAATATTGTTTGGAATTAGCTTTGTCAGGGGGCCGAGATCACAAGGCAAAAATAACTGGGCGCTTATGGGAGGATTGGACAGAACAAAAAATGCATGGAGGCTTGAAAGCGGAAATTACATAGCATTTTTGGGTGGTATCAGTCTGGATTTGAGAAAAGCTGAGATCAAAGAAGGCGAATACTTTTTAAGTTGTACTGCATTAATGGGCGGCATAGATATAACTGTTCCCACGAATCTTTCCGTTATCTGCGAGGGTTCCGCCATCCTCGGGGGAGTAAATTTTCTTGGGAAAGATAATGGCGGTATTTTTGCAACAGTTGCAGAATCTCAGGGACCGAAGGATGCAGATAGAGTGATCAGAATTTACGGCAGGGCAATGATGGGCGGTATAGACGTAAAAGCGAGATAAGGCATGCTTTCTATCAGATATTGAAACGCAACAGCCGTCTGCAAGATACCAGGCGGCCTTTCGATTTCGGGCTCAAAAAATTTATAGGGAAGTGCTAAGATGATCGGTGCCATTGTTGGAGACATCATTGGTTCTGTCTATGAATGGAATAATATTAAAACAACAGATTTTAAACTGTTTGTGCCTCGTTCAACCTTTACTGATGATACAGTGCTTACAGCAGCTGTAGCTGATAGTATATTAAAGAAAATAGATTATGCTTCTGCACTTAGAGAATATGGCAGAAGATATCCCCATGCCGGTTATGGTGGTATGTTTAAGAAATGGATTTATTCGGAAAACGCCCAGCCATACAATAGTTTTGGAAATGGTTCAGCAATGCGTGTCAGCCCTGTAGGTTTTGCTTTTGACAGTTTAGTGGATGTTCTTGATGAAGCAAAACGCAGTGCTGAGGTTACCCATAACCACAAGGAAGGAATAAAAGGCGCTCAGGCTACAGCAGCAGCCATATTCCTTGCCAGGAAGAATTTTGAGAAAGAAGAAATAAAAAAATATATTATAGATACTTTCGCCTACAACCTTGATCAAACCCTTGAAGAAATTCGCCCCATATACAGTTTTGATGTAAGCTGTCAGGGTTCCGTTCCCCAGGCTATTATCGCTTTTCTGGAATCGGATAATTTTGAAGATGCCATCCGCAAGGCTGTTTCAATTGGAGGAGATAGTGATACAATTGCCTGTATCACGGGTGGAATAGCCCAGGCATTCTATAATGGGGTTCCCCCTGCTATCGTGACAAAGGTAAGAGAAATCCTGCCAGATGAACTAATGGAAGTTGTAGATCGGTTTAATGTATCTAACGGTATACATCTTTAACCTGGTGATTGCATTGTTTTTCGAAAATCGGTGAGGTGAGGTGATTTGGCAGCTTGGAGAATGATAGATTAAAGAAACAGATCGAATTTATTTTTGAGATAGATAAATTAAAACAAGTTTACAGGCAAACCCTACTGATGGATGGTACCAGAAAAGAAAATGATGCTGAACACTCGTGGCATTTGTCAGTTATGAGTATTCTGCTTTCTGAATATGGATTGGAGAAAAATATTGACACCCTTCGAATAATAAAAATGTTGTTGATTCATGATATTGTGGAAATTGATGCAGGTGATACATATTGTTATGATGAAAACCCTTACAAAGATAAGCTTGAACGGGAACGTAAGGCAGCGGATAGGATATTTACTATATTACCACCGGATCAGGAAGAGCAATTTCGGAAATTATGGGAAGAATTTGAAGAACGCAGGACACCTGAAGCTCGCTTTGCGGCCGCTCTCGATCGCCTACAGCCTTTACTGCTAAATTACAAAACTAACGGCCTGTCGTGGAGAAGCCACGGGATAACAAGTGAAAAAGTAATGGATAGGAATAAAAATACGATTAATGAAGGTTCAACGACTCTTTGGGATTATGCAGAAGAACTTATAAATAATTCAATTGAAAAAGGTTACCTGCCTAAATAAGTACAGCTATAATTCGAGGCACGAGAGGAGTAATTTTAAGTGCTGTTAAAGTTGTTACTCATGTTTACGGTAATTCCCCTGGTAGAGCTATGGTTACTCATTGAAGTGGGGAGAATAATAGGAAGTTTTATTACAATCATCCTGGTTGCTTCTACAGGATTTTTCGGTGTTCTGCTGGCACGTTCACAAGGCTTACAGATTTTCTACAGGATGCAGGAAGAGATGAGGGGGGGATTTGTTCCTACAGATGAAATCCTGGATGGTGTCTGCATTTTAGTGGGCGGGGCTGTTCTTTTAACACCAGGCCTGATAACAGATCTTGTTGGCTTCCTTCTTCTCATTCCTGTATCAAGGGAGTTGATCAAAAAGACAGGCAAGAAGATTATTGAGAAAA
>JAUSPO010000036.1 GCA_030656575.1 Bacillota bacterium | reverse complement strand
CAGAACTGACGCGTATCATTAAGAGATCATACAGAGTGGGGGTTTCGGAACCTTACAATTTAAATTTTTTCGCAAAATAGTACTGGTCATTTATACAGGGATGTGAGACAATAGTGTGGGGGTTTTTAGAAGGGAGGCCTGCACTATGGAAAAACAGACCGATGCTCCAGTTCTGTTGTGTGGAAGGTATTTTACTAACCAGGAGTTGCATGAGGTCCAGGAAACGGTACACACGTTTTCGAAGCTGAGCCGCACTGAACTGGCAAATACTATATGTGAATTTTTAAATTGGGTTACGCCGACCGGTCAGTACAAGACAGCCTCATGCCTACAGCTTTTAGAAAAGCTTGAAAGTCAGGGCTTGATTACCCAGCCAGCCAAGATAGAATACAAGGTTAATAATAACAAGAACCAAATCGACTTTGGTTTGCGCACAGAGTCTGGCCCGCTGGTCGAAGGGCATCTAGCCGACATTGAGCCCATTAACTTGGAACCGGTCAGAAATCAGGCCGACATACGACTTTGGAATGAGTATGTTCATCGTTACCATACTCTGGGCTACAAGCGGCCCTTTGGCGCCCATCAGCGCTACTTCATCGTCCCAGGAGCCGGGCAGAAGCCTTTGGGTTGTCTTTTATTTGCGGCGGCGGCTTGGGCGCTTCAAGCACGCGACGAGTGGATCGGTTGGACCGAGGTTGACCACAGCCTTCGCTTAAACTTAATCGTAAACAACACCCGTTTTCTGATCTTTCCCTGGGTTCGGGTAAAGAACTTAGCTAGCAAAGCCTTATCCTTAGCGGTAAAGCGAATCCGCTGCGACTGGCAAGATCGCTACGGTTACAGTCCGGTATTATTAGAAACCTTCGTGGATCCGGCAAAATACCGGGGCACCTGTTACCGGGCGTCGAACTGGATCTTTTTAGGCCAAACTGCCGGGCGCGGTCGAACAGAGCGGCATAACAAGAGACCTTTTACCCGCAAACATATCTATGTCTACCCTTTAGTAGACGATTTTCGCACCTATTTAAAGGGGGAGACGGCCCATGAGTAAAACCGCCCAACCGACGCTTGCCGGTTTGAAGCGCCATGAGAGAAGAAGGAAACAGCGTGAACTAAGGGAACAGCAAAAAAGGCAGAGCAGGCAATATCCTCCCACCTTCACGCTTCCGAACCGCAAGAGCGACCTAAAAACGGTAGAGGAAGAAAAAGAGACCATCCAACTTACAACCGAAAACACGCTGAGTGTATACAGACAACTGTTGCCGTCTTTGCTACAGAAATTGTCACGGATCCCCGACCCGCGTAATCCCAAGAAAACCAAGCATAAGATGGCAGTAATGATGCTCTATGGGCTCCTGACCTTTGTATTTCAAATACCCTCAAGGCGGAAGACAAATCAAGAGATGACCACTCCACAGTTACTTGCAAATCTTCAAGCCGTCTTTCCGGAGTTAACGGAAATGCCGCACCAGGATACTCTGTGCCGCTTATTGGAAAAGATGGATGTGGATCAAATCGAAACCTCCTACAACGATATGTTGAGACGGTTGATACGCAAAAAGACCTTTAAAAGTTTGCTGCATAACAATCGCTATCTTGTGGCAGTGGACGGAACACAAAAATATATCATGGACGAATGTTGGGACGAACGCTATCTTCGCCGAAAAATCCGGGATAAAGACGGGAACTTTAAATACCAGTATTATGCATATGCACTGGAAGCGGTTTTACTCTTTTCCAATGGCATGGTTCTACCGCTGATGAGTGTATTTTTGGAGAACACTCCAGAGCTGGAAAAAATCGAAAACGACGAAGAATGGAAACAGGACTGCGAACTAAAAGCATTCCATCGGTTAGCGAAGCGGCTGAAACGACAGTTTCCGAAATTGCCGCTCACCCTGCTTCTGGACGGACTCTATGCGAACGGGCCGGTCATGGAAGTCTGCCGCAGGAACAAGTGGAAATTTATGATCGTACTTAAAGACGGATCACTGCCTTCGGTATGGCAAGAAGTGAAAGGGTTGATGCGTCTGGATAGCAAAGGGGAATACCGCCATGAGCGAACGTGGCGGGGTCGGTGCCAGACCTTTAAGTGGGTCAACGAGATCGAGTATGATTATGGCGTTGGTAAACATAGAAAAAGGATAATCGTTCATGTGGTGATCTGTGATGAAAGCTGGGAAGAAATTGATCAAAATGCCCAAGTAGTGATAAAAACCGCCCGTCACGCCTGGATTTTAAGCGATCCGATTGAGCGGGAAAATGTTCATGAATACTGCAATTTAGGTGCCAGGAAACGCTGGTTGCATGAGAACAACATTTTGAAAGAAAAGCATCAGGGGTATCATTATGAACACATTTTTTCACATGATTGGAATGCGATGCGGGGGTATCACTACCTCATGCATATTGCCCGTATGCTAAATGAAATGGTGCTTCATTCGATTTACCTGACGGAGCAAGTCAAAACAGTCGGTATCCAGTCGTTCATCAAAAAAAATCACATAGTTATGATCCACCGGGAGCTGGATACGGAGCGGCTTCGTCGGTTGTTGGAATCACCCGGTCAATTGCGACTGGTGCACGAAGACAATTGGAAAACAAGCCGATCAGTAGCATAACGACGAATCTTTTACAGGCAGATTACCTGAGCGACACTACCCGTCTGTCCTTTTGAAGACGTTTGCTATGCTTAAACGAGCAAAAACAATTTAAGTGAAAAGGGGTTGCCGCGGATGAACCGGTAATTTTCAGAAAAACCGATAGGCAATGGCTAAAAAACGTCAATCTTAGACCTTGCAAGATTTTTAAAGAATTTCATGCGTCAGCTCTG
>JAUSPO010000129.1 GCA_030656575.1 Bacillota bacterium | reverse complement strand
GAGTTACAGCGTAAACTGAGGAACCGCCGTGTACCGAACGGTACGCACGGTGGTGTGGGAGGTCGGCTACTCAAATAATGGGTAGCCTCCTACCCGATCTTGAAAAATGGGGTGTGTCCCCATACCACTTGAAAAATGGGGTGTGTCGCCTTACCATAGCTAGTGGGAAGACGATGGAACCGTCCCCATGCTTTGCGTCCCGAGCGATTAAGTAACCTATTGGCTGAGTAGTTACAACAAATTTAAATCATTTGAGGGATGATTTATCTTATTCATAATACTCTCACTTCAATAAGTGGGAGTTCCTCTTTTTACTTCAGGTAAGGTAGAATCCCTATCTGAAGCTCCGTGTTCAGCTTTAGCTTAAACGAGTTCACTCTCGTGTGGGGTTCTGGATCTGGGCTCCCGAGTTGCTGTCTATATAATAATTCTCCTTGTAGAGAAGTTCTGAAATGGAGACGATTGTATAGCCCTGTTCTTTCGCGTAGGCGATGATCTCCGGCAGGGCTTCTGCTGTGTACTTTCCGTTGTTGTGGAAAAGGACTATCGCCCCGGGTTGGAGTGCTTCCGTGACCCGTTTTACCATAGGCTCCCTGCCGAGTTCTTTCCAGTCCAGGGAGTCGATACTCCATTGAATGGTTTGGTAGCCGCATTTTTCTGCTGTTGTGATAACCTTGTTGCTGTATTCCCCGAAAGGCGGGCGGAAGAGATATGGTTGTGTCTCTGTCAGCTCATAGATCATATTGCCCACTTTGTTAAGTTCATTTTTGATCTCATCTTCGGCGAGGCTGTTCAGGTGAGGGTGACTGTAGGTATGGTTGCCGATCTCATGTCCTTCGTCGAAAATGGTTTTTACCATATCCGGGTATTTCTCTACCCAGAAACCGGTCAGGAAGAAAGTGTTCTGCATGTCGTTTTCCCTGAGGATTTCCAGCAGAGTGGGCGTATAAGATGCTCCCCAGCAGGCATCGAAGGAGAAGGCCACTTTTTTTTCAGCTGTATCAACATAGTAGATAGGCACTAGTCTGCTCTCTTTTACGGCTACTGACGTAAAAGGTACTTCAAAAAGTTTGAGCAGATAAAATCCGAAAATCAGTAATGCCATCAACAATAAAATACTAATTTTTTTCTTTTTAAAATATAGTATTTTCATAACAAACAACTCCTATCTCATCTTACATATTATTATGCTTGAGGGTTTTCCAGTTATGAGAAATATATCAATCTTTTTTCTGCTTTTTGCGTTTCCCTTGTTTTGATTCACCATTAATGGTAAAATAAGTGTGACAATATAAGGAAATACGGTTTAATGAGCTTTGAAAAAACAGATTGCGACATAACAGTGGGATGTCTTCCGGTTTGCACCGGTATTTAGCAGGGAGGGTTATCTTTGTCGATGAGATCGCTGAACATGGAAGAAGGGGATGGGCCTTACCGGGTCAGTGCCTGCGTTGTGCCAATCGGTGAGGATCTTGTGGTAATGATATGGGGCGGTGATAAGCCTCATGTGGGGGCAGTGGCAATTGGCATCCCCAGGCCAAGTCTTGAGAATCCTGAAATTACCAGTTCAACCACATCTGTTTACGCTCTCTTAGGACATAAGGAAGACGGGTTGGCAAAGATGATGGCTGACAGGCTTGCTTCTGTTTTGGAGAGAAATGTTGTTCTTACTGCAGGTATCCATGTAGACAATATCTCCATGGAAGGAATTAAAGAGATCGAAATAAACTGCAGCAGTATTCTGAAACGCCTTATAAGTTCCTGTATGGCGAGATAATATTTGCTGTTAAAAACAACCGGCCTGGCCGGTATTTTTTTATATGGAAAAGAGGACACGAAAAAGTTGCGCAAGAAACGTAAGCTCGAACATCTTAACCTCGTCCGGAATTTGGATGATGGCCCCGGGCGGACCGGATTTGAGGACCTGTATTTTGTCCATAATTGCCTGCCCGAAACTGATCCGTCTGAGATTAATACTGCCACGCAGTTTTGTGGAAGGGAAATCGAAATACCGTTGATGATTAATGCTATAACCGGCGGGATTCCAGAAGCGGAGAAGATCAACAGGGCCCTTGCTGTTGTGGCACGAAGGATGAAAATTCCCATGGCGGTGGGTTCTCAGACTGCAGCGCTGCAGGACAGGACAGCGCGCTTTAGTTATGAGGTTGTAAGAGTTGAAAACCCGGAAGGTTTCATCGCAGCAAATGTGGGAGCTGGCGTTACCCCGGATTACGCTTTGGAAGCAGTGAAGATGATCGATGCTGATGCCCTCCAGCTTCACCTCAATGTCCCCCAGGAAGTGATGATGCCTGGGGCTGAAGGTGATCTTTGTTTTTCCGGGTATCTGAAAAATATTGAAAGTCTGGTTAAAGCATCCCCTGTTCCGGTTATCGTTAAAGAGGTTGGGTATGGCATAGCACGGGAGCAGGCCAAACAACTCCTTGATGCAGGAGTTACCGCACTGGATATTGGCGGAAAAGGTGGTACAAACTTTATCAAGATTGAAGGGTTAAGGCACAGCAGTGAGGCTGCCCACCCTTTCCTTAACTGGGGAATCCCTACTGTCGTAAGTTTGATAGAGACGGCAGCCGCCGCCGGGTCTCGCCTGGATATCGCTGCTGCCGGTGGAGTACGCAGTGGGTTGGATGCAGCGAAAGCGTTCAGGCTGGGAGCCTGCCTTGCAGGCTTGGCAGGACCACTGGTGAGGTGTTATTTCATAGGGGGTGAAACAGCAATTGAGGATTACCTGCTGCAGCTGCAGATGCAGCTAAAACAGGTAATGTTGATGCTTGGTGCCCGCAATATCACCGAACTTCGGGATCGGCCCATACTGATCCTGGGGGAAACAGGAGAATGGCTTAAGAGAAGGGGTGTTGATCTCAACCAGTTTGCGCAGAGGGGCAGCCTAACTTAAGTCAGAAGTCAGAAGTCAGAAGTCAGGAGTCAGAATAAGAGAAAAATGCGTAAAAGGAGTTAAAAATGGTTAAAGAGAAGCAAATAATGGGGGAAATTGTATCCGGCAGAGGAGAAGCTAAGGGTTTTATGGAGATCAGCTGGGTCAGGGAACAGTGTTTTGAGAAGGCAGGATTCGAGCCTTTCTCCGGTACGCTGAACCTCAAAGTAAGCCCTGAGGATTTTAATTTTTTTCGAAGGATCTCATCTTCCCGCGGAGAACGGTTAATCCCTCCGCCGGAAGAAGGAGATTTCTGTGAGGCCAGGCTGCTCAAGGTCAGGGCCAACGGTGTTGTTTCGGCCCTTCTTTTTCCCATGGTCGATAATTATTACAGCGATATTCTGGAGATTGTTGCCCCTGTTGGGTTGAAACGCCACCTTCGCCTTAGCGATAATGACCAGCTGCAGCTTTCAGTTATTCTTCCCCAGAAAATGCCTGCTCCAGAGGGTATTATCTTTGACCTGGACGGCACTCTCCTTAATTCCATTGAGCTTTATTACAGCATCTTAAGTGAAGGCTGCCAGGCACTGGGAGTGGCTGTACCACCGCGGGAAAAGGTAATGGATATTATGGGAAGAGGAATAGGATTCTGGGATGCATGGGAGGAGCTTATTATGGCCATGGATCCTGAATTGGAAATTGGAGAGCTTCGGAAAAAATTTATCCATATTCTAGAAGATGTCTGGCGGAGCAGATATGATCAGGAAGTAACATTTTTCCCCGGTGTCATTCAGCTCCTCGCCCGACTGCAGGAGAGTGGCATGCTCATGGGTGTCGTTACATCTTCTTTTTACAGTAAAAAAATGAATATCTTCAGGGAAAACAATCTTGAGCCCGGCCTGTTGTTCCGGTCCGTTATAACACGCAGGGATACTACGAAAAGTAAGCCGGACCCCGAACCTCTTCTCAGGTGCCTGGAACTGCTCAATACTTCCCCGCAAAGATCCCTTTGTGTGGGAGATTCGCCCTGTGATATAACAGCCGGAAGAGAAGCGGGTATGATTACTGTTGGAGTTTTGACAGGCACAGGGACGCGCCAGTCACTCTCAAAAGAAGGCGTCGATTTTATCCTGGACAACATAAGTGAATTACCGGAGATTTTTGATCTAGAAGGAGAACTTTTTTAGGATAAAAGGAAATAAATCAGGGGGTTCAACAAAGATGGAGATTTATGTCGGTCGCAGAAGGGATGTTAACAAGGGTTATTGGATGAGCTTTGAAAATCACCCCCGCCTGGAAGAGACAAAAAAAAGTATCTATCTGCGATGTATGCCCTGCCTGGAGAAGCTGCACAGTCAGCTGCAGCAGGCCCCAACTGAGTTGATGCTTAAAGAACCGCTGAACTGCTGGAAAATTGTCATTGTCTTAAATGATTTTGATCAGTGCCTGGACCTTTTAGAGGCATACCAGGACTATAAACTCCCCGAATCAAGGACTGTACGCGGCCGCATTGGCACTAGTGACAAAACGAACCCCAAAGTCGCCGTTATTTTTCAGGTAAATGACGCAGGTGAGCGTGATGAGCTTCTTGTTGACTTAGAAAGACTGGCTGAAGGGATAACTTCTGATTACACTATTTACTATGAGCGGGGCTGCCAGGATCTCTACCGGACTTTGTGCGGTGACTGCGACATATGGATGGAAGTTACTCCCATTCAAAACCCCAGGATGGTTAAAGTTGTGGAGGAAAAGGTAGGCAAATTATTACGAGGTGAATATAGGTAGCTCGTTTATTATTATGTGCATCATGAGAAAATGTGAAGGACCAGGTGGAATTACCTGGTCCTTACAATTACTTGCTGAAACGAGTTCACTTCAGTTTAACTATGGGTCTAGAATCTGATGCCCTGCATAAGCTGGCGTGCAATAATCTCCGTTGCGGTGCCCTTAGATTGCAGGACAGGTGTGCTGACCTTTTTACTCCAGATTGTCTCCGGCCTGGTCTGAAGCAGTATAATATTGTCAGGGAAGGGCAGGTCACAATCAACAGCCCATTCAATGTCCTGGGGAACCCCGTAGTGTTTTTCAATAAGTTTTCCGTATTTAGCCAGCTGAAGGAGTTCTTCATCATTTAGGCATGGGGCATCTCTTCTATCTTCAGAAATGTCCATAGGGATTACGTCGCCTTCAGGGCCATAGATTAATTCCATTACTTTTGAACAGATTGTTTTCTTAGAAACTTCCATTGTAACCTTATCAAGGATGTACTTGTCAGGGGTAACCTGCCCGCTGACCAGGCTTTCTCCCAGACCCCAGCTTCCTTCAATAAAGATCCTGGATCTGTCACCATTAAGGGGATCAATGGTAAACATTACACCAGAGGACTTCGCGTTAACCATTTTAATTGCCGCCACTCCAATAGGAGAGCTCTCTACCGGAACGCCCCGCTGCAGGCGATAAGCCATAGCCCTGGCATTAAAGGAACTGCCCCATACCTGTACGATCCTCTTCACTACTTCATCTTTACCGCGAATATTTAGAAAGGTATCGAACTGCCCGGGCATACTTACAGGTCCGCTGGACCTCACAGCAAGCGGGACATTAGGTATCTTGCAATCTTCACATAATTTTTCATAGTATTCGTGAATCATTTCTGTTAATTCAGCGGGGACTTCTTTGTCGGCTATAAGTTTATTAATATAATCACTGGCATCGTTGAACATAGATAGGTCTTTTTCTAATTTTTCCTTATTATTATTCAAATAATCCACTATGGCATCTTCCGCCCCGCTGTCTTTCATAAACTTCTTATATGCCTCAAGTGATAAAACAAATCCAGGAGGTACCGGTAGTCCGGCTTGCCGCATCTCACCCAGATTACAACACTTTTTGCCGGCCACATAAACGTCATCTTTATTTAATTCTTCCAACCACAATACGAATCTTTTGCTTTTATCCATCTTCCAGACCTCCTTTGTGCCGTGAAACCTTTAGTAAGTACTACTATGCAGTTTATTTAATAATTGTAACTGTTCCTTTGTCGCCGTCTACCTTAATGATCTGTCCTGTTTTGATTGCCTTAGTGCCAAAACCGGTTCCTACAACTGCTGGCAGACCGTACTCGCGGCAGACTATGGCGGCATGAGACATAATCCCGCCTACATCGGTAATTGCTGCTCCGATCCTGTTAAATACAGGTGTCCAACTGGGTGAGGTGGTGGATGCAACCAGTATTTCCCCTTCCTGGAGCAAAACGATATCATCAGGGCTCCGGACAACTCTTGCTTTTCCTTCTGCAACACCCGGCGAAGCAGCATAGCCTTTTAGTTCCGAAACATCACCGGAGTCAGTGGTCCCGGCTTCAAGCCACTGATTCATAGAGTCGGTCGTAATCCCCCAGAGCATAATTGTGAAAGGTTCCGTAATCGTTTCCGGTGTTGCACCCAATGCCGGCGGAGGACTAAATTCGCGGAACTTTTCTATTACTCCCTTGCGCCATTCAATTTCCTGGGGCCAGTAAGAAGGCCCGCGGGGTTTCACGCCTGTTGCCCAGGATGTAACAAGGTCGTAAAGGGCCTGTTCCAGTTCGTAGCGATTTAGGTACCAGATATCTTCGACGTCGTCAAAAAAATTATGACTGACGAAGATCTTACTCAAGGCCCTGATTTTTTCCCAAAATACTCCGTGGAACCAGTGTTCTATATAGAAGTTATGGTCTTCCAAATAAGGGAAACAGGTTTGACTAACACCGAGGAGTTTCTGAAAGGTTGCCCGGTCTTCCTCTGTAGTTATCAGGTTTGTATACTCTTCTACCAGTCTTTCTTTGGTCTCTATGATCTGTTCAATAGGACGCTCTACGCTTTCACCTTTTTCCAGCATTTCAATATAATTTTTGATTGCGCCGAAAGGTATTTCAATTCTATCGAACCAGGTCCAGTGGTCGTGATACCAACCTGTTCCTGTTGACATGTAGAACCAGGGATATTTGGCATCTTCAAAAGCCTTGAGCCATTCTTTGCCAGTATCACTCTCTGATAGGGCGGAAAGGGCATCATCCAGTTTCTCACACTGCCTGATTTTCTCGTTTAACCCCAGTTCCATGGCAAGCTTGGCAAGATTTCTTAAATTCTCATCGGGTTTGAACAAAATAACATCAACGCCTCCAACCATCTTGGCGAGGGTACGGTCCTCCATACCCGGGAAAAGCTTTTTACAGAAATCAGCCAGGATGACATAAGATGCATAAGCGAGGTTTAAGAATTCGAAATGGTACTGCCATGCTTCGAGACCGTAATTAATAAGTTCGTTGTATCTTCTGACCAGTTCAAAGCCACTGCTCATTCCTTTTCCTTCAGTGACTACGGACTCTTTTTCCAGTTCCGGGAGCTGATCAAATTCGATTCCTTCAACTGTCTTGATTATATCAGTGACTTTTACCTTCCACTTTTCGTAGAGCTCATCCCAGTTTTCGTAATAGTATCCGGCACGCTTCATAAATTCTTCCACCCGTGGGCCGATGATGGCTGGATCTTCTATGCTTACGGGGGCTATATAGATATAACCATTAATGATGCGGTGATCGATACCCATTGATGCCGGTATGGAGAAAATGCGGCTGTTGTTTTGAGAAAGGGCCACATACCACGCCTCGTCCCAAATCAGGTCAAAGGGGTACATGGGCTGGGGGTAGTGTAGTCCGTCATAGAACCAGAGGAGGTTGTTTTCATGAGTTTCCATTTCTTTGTCTGCAGTGGTGAAGGTGTAATAGTAAGGATACATGCGCTCCCAACCTTCGGTCCCGGGAATGGTTGGGATCTCGTGAGGATTTGGAAAACCTTGATTTTTACTCATTATCTAGTCTCCCTTCATTTCTCTTGTTGCATTTTTATTATGAACAAAACTTTCTGATTTCGGCATTGCGCTTTTATTGAATATTGGCGCTCCTATAGACAGCACCGGCTTTCCCCTCTTTAGACGTAAAAAGTAATTAGATTCTTAATAATAAAAAGAAAAATACCTCCTTTCTCATTTTTTAAAATAGCCACAATAAAACGCAAAACCATCGTTTGTTTGAAAGGTTTTAAATATTTAATACTTTTGAATAATTCTATCTTGTCTTTTTAGTGTTGTCAACAGCAAAATTGGTGGAAAATTTGCTCTTGTTGTTAACCACTTTGGGCAAAAGGTTGCAAAAAACCGGCAGTAGAAATTTCACAGGGTATTTCTTCTGCCGGTTTTTTGGAACAGTGGCATATATTCCGTTTCCTAAATCTTCATCCACCGCTCGGGAATAATATCAACTTCCTTTACAACCTGCACGGAATAAGGCTGGTTATGGAGCTGCCCTCTTCCAAAACGAACCTGCAATTTCTCGGGATATGTTTCTTGATTTGCAGAAACCATCGCCATTACGTGCTTATAACAATACTTATGGATTCCCGGTGTTAAATCTCTGACCGATAATTTAACTTCTTTTCCTTCCGGCAGATCTGCAAGGCTTTCAACATAAACGTCATATTTAATCATATTAGCACCCCTTTTATTAAGATTTAAATCCATAATTTTTCCAATTGGAAAGGACCTTATCCTGGATCTCCTTGGGATATACAGTTTTAAAGGAAACCAGACTTGGGACCTCGCTTAATGGATCCCAATCCAGCGGGAAGGTGCAGTCAAAGAGTACTTTGGGCCCAACAGATTTCTTGCGCTCTGCAGCGCTGAGGAAGGGGTATAGGGGCGTCCCCACCCCTTGCCAGACGTGGATCCCGTTTACAGGATGACACTTGGTTGTCAAGGCATGTAAGACCTCATTAAAATTATAAATG
>JAUSPO010000116.1 GCA_030656575.1 Bacillota bacterium | reverse complement strand
AGGCAAAATAGGTTATATCAATTCCAAACAAGTTTTTATTTGCATTTAATAATTCAATTGCAGCCAGTTTCTTTTGGCCCTGAATCCAGTACATTTTTGGCATTTGTTTAGAAATATCTATTGATCCTATGGGAGCAAGTTCAAGAGGTATTGCTAGATAACCAGCATCCAAAATTTTATTTACAATATCATTATTAACATTTGCATCATAAGCTGTGTATGGTCTTGCCATAACCAAAAAGGCAGGTTCGTTTTTTTTACATTTCTCTTGAATAGAATCAAAGACTTCTTTTGTTTTCTCCTCAATTTTCTTATCAAACTTTTTTTTGTTTACTAATCCCTCTTGAAGTGCAGCCCTAACATTTTTTGTGCTATAACCCATCTTTGCTACAGTTTTCTTCATCTGATCCTCAATATGATTTAACCCCCAGTCAAAAAATAGTGAAGGAGAAAGTAAGTTTTTTGGATTGAGACCTTCTATAACCAGCTTTGGTGCAGATATCATGAGATCTGGTGTAGACTGTGTCCATAGACAGGTGACAGAATACTTATAGCCACGAGTTGGTTCTCCCGTATTTGCAATATGGGGAATAAAAATAAAATCAACACCTTTTTTTAGAAGATTATCAACATGACCATAGGCTACTTTAACCGGGAAACAATATTCTGCTGGCACGAGCTCTAAACCACGATTAATTATCTTCCTATTCGTTTCATCCGAAACAATGGTTTTTATGCCTAAATAATTAAAAAAAGGAATAAAAAAAGGTGAGAAATCATTAAATAATAAGCCCCTGGGAATTCCAACTTTCATTTGCATGCATCCTCCATTATTTTCTGCCTTTCTTTAAATAAGTTAGGCGGCTTTATTTGTTTCTCATCCTTTTTTGCACTGTATCTCTGACATCTGTCACCTATAAAATAAAATACCTTTTCTTTACCTTTAATTTCAGCCCTGGTTATGTTACAGTCATTTCCACAATTTTTGTTGATACATTCATAAGGTCCTATATTGTATTTTAGATTTGATATTTTTTTAAATCCTCTAAAATTACCTAAATTAGAGGTATCATATGCATATTTTGCTGCACCTATTGCTCCAGTTATATGCGGCCAGGGAGGTACAACTATTCCTTTTCTAAGAACAGTTTCAAGAGCAGCAACCTGTCCGAGATTAAATGCAGTTGCACCCTGAAAAACAACCTTTTCTTTTATTTCGAGGCCGCTAATTACCTTTGCTAAATAGTTTCTTGCGGTTGCTAATGTAAGGGCAGCACATAAATCCTCTAAAGATACATTGTTTTGTTCGTATTTTATTATTGATTGCTCTGATAAAACCGCACAAGTGCTATCTATATCAGGGGGATTCTTTGCTCTTAATGCAATATCTCCAAAATCTTCCATTTTAATACCTCTGCGCATGGCATATTTTTCAAGCAATGCTCCGGTCCCAGCGGCACATGCATTATTCATTGCAAAATCAACAACCACACCCTGGTGAATATTAATAAATTTTGAATCCTGTCCACCAAACTCAATAATACTAAAGTCTTTTTGAGGATATACTGTTATTATGCCTGCAGCCTGTGCAGTGATTTCATCAACAATATGTTCTTTGGAAGCTCCAACTATAAAACCGGTAAGCTGTCTTCCGCTTCCAGTTGTTCCTGCAATAACTTTCTCAATTTTATAGCCCCTTTCTATAACCTGATCATATACTTTGTTTATAACATCTACTGCAGCCCCAACAGGATCTATCTCTGTTCTCCTGTAGTGATAAGCAAGCAATCTAAATTTACCATTAATTTTTGCTATTAATGCAGCCTTTGTACTAACAGAGCCTATGTCAATTCCTAAGCCAGCTAAAGGAACATCTGCACCATAAGGCCAATCTTCTTTTGGTTTCATAATTATGGATTTTTTGAGGATCAGAGGACCCTGTGATTCATAGTTAAAAGGTTGTGTTAATTTCTTCTCTAATTTTTTAATAATATTATTTAGATTATCCTGTTGACCATAGATTGCTGCACCAATTGCACCTATAAGTAATCCTTGTTTTGGAATAATCACTCTTTCGGAAGAGATTTTGCAAACATCCATTAGATGCTTAACAAAGGCTTTACTAAGAGAGAGACCACCAATAAGAATAATCCTTCCTTCAGGTATCATTCCATTGGAGAGAATGGTTTTAAAACTATCAGCAGAGGCTCTATAAAGTGAAGCAGCCAATACCTCTTTTGATGCTCCCTTTTGCTGCTGGTGCACAACATCAGATTCACGGAAAACACCACATTTTGCAGAAAGCTTTATGGTTTTTTCACTTTGATTAGCTACATTAGACAGTTCCTCTATTGAACCATATTCAAATCTTTTTGCCATATGCTCAAGTAACAAACCTGAACCGGCACCACATTTATTCTGTAAATAATTATGTTCTAAAATATATTTTCCACTATTTTCATCTTTTCCAAATTCATAACATCTCTGGTTTGAGGCTCCAACATCAATGACTGCAAACTTTTCATTTTCCTTAATGTCCAGATCAAGAGATGCAATGCCCCCTTTAGTCGCAATTAATTCACTTATCATTTGTTTTTCATTTAGAACATCTGATAAAAAAATTGAATTAACCCCGGTTACACCAAGATAAGCCTCGTTACCGTGTTTTGTTATAATTTCATCTAATGTTTCTTTTAAAGCATAAATTGTTTTTCCATCTATTTTTTTTAAATAAGAAGTTATATTTTTTCCATCTATCACAACTGCTTTAAGATTATCAGAACCAATATCTATCCCAATTCTTTTCATATTAAAAGGGAATTTGAATTTAGGAATAACTTTTTTCAAAATATTTTTCTTAAACATCCTTTCTAAAAGATTTTTAGAAAATTATCATATTTTATATTGTAATTTCTACTTTTAACCTTGTCAAATTTATTCAAAATTACAAAAACATAAAAAAATTATTTAAGTGAAATATTTTACGTATATTTATTAAGTATACTACATAATTCTAAAAAATCCTTCTTTTTTGGGAAAGGAATTATTATAGAGCGGACACACTTTACTTTCCGCCAAGTATAAATGCGGGAATACAAAAGAAGAATGTCCCCCCTGATTCTTAAATTAAAAAATTCTTCTTTTTTGAGGA
>JAUSPO010000114.1 GCA_030656575.1 Bacillota bacterium | reverse complement strand
CCCGTGATTTGTAGTTAACTGTTATCCCTATGGCTATAGAATAATAGAAAGAGTAGCTCGAAGGCAATATATTTCATTACGTTTTGTGCCTTGAGCGAAGCGAAAGGAATGGATATAAAAATGAGAGAAATTTGGACCTATTGCCGATTGAGTTGCGGGAACGTGGCTTGGTTGGCAATTCTTTATTCTATAAGAACAATCACTATAAATGCGTAATTGTGCTATAAAATACAACAAGCGTCTATTTTGTATGTAACATCAGATACGAGATAAACTGAAGATAATATTTATTGCTAATGTGAATAAGAAGTCTTACAATGATGGTACTACACAACAAATAAATATGAGGAGGCAAAATATGTACGAAAGATTTAACCGTAAACCATTCACAAGCCGTATTAAGGACACTAGTTTCTTGTTACAAAATACTTTCAAGGTAGTTGGCACCAACAAGGATATCATTAAGCCAACTATGCGTATGGCGGTTCTCTCCATTATCCTAACGACCCTGTTATTTATCTCACTGCTATCATTCTTTACGGGCCGTTCTGTGGGGTGGGGAGTTTTGCTGCTTCTGGGTTTAATCTTTGTGCTAACACCGATGAAGTTTTTCTACTATATCAGGCAAAAGGCAAACCAAAGTTGGCTGACGTACAATACAATAACAGGAAGCAGCATTGGTTATCGAGATGCCCACAGGCATACCAAGAAGCAGAAATCAAGTTTAAGACAGTTGACCTTCATAGAAATTATTGCGAAGTATGTTGGCAGTCAAAGAGGGAGCAAGAGTGGTGTCGGCTCGATCCTGACCAATCTATTCCTATCCGCATTTGTTGAAATTTGGGACTTGCTTAGCCACTACATGCTACCTGCGGTGGTAGTTGAGCAAAAACCTCTAAGGCAATTGGTTCCTCAGATAAAATCCTTACGCAATAATGTCCCTGCCACTTTAGTCGGCGTTTTTGGCATTGACTTTGTCGGCAATATCATAAACATGATTGTCTTCCCACTATACCTGGTCACCCTGTTGATAGGGGTGGGCATCGGCTATTTGCTCAGTTCTGTTATGCCCGATACGGTATGGACCCTCGGAAGTTTATCTTTCTCATGGGTTCCTCCCTTCATCGCCTTATACATCGTCTTTATCATTGGGGGGATTGTAGGCAAGTTTATCGAATCAACAAAAGTCATTTACTTCACCATATTTTATGCTGCCATCTCGCACCCTCAGGAAATTTCCGTAGAAATGAGAGACGAACTAACCCACTATTTACAGATGGCTGATGTTGATTCCCCAGCTTAAAGGCATTTAAGGTATCAACATAGGAGCCTTCTCTTTAGCCCCTTAATGAGCTTGGTGCACGGGACGAAGCCACGACAACAGGCAAAACGGCTCCACAGCTTGCCCACAGAAGACGGTCAAGGAGCGGATGGTAGAGAGGATTGAAAGAATCAAGGACTTAAAAGCATATCTAAAAAACAGCGAAGGCCCTCTTGAGAAATTCGACGGAGATTTGTTTGGCAGACTCGTTGAAAAGGTGATTGTCACTTCTCTGATTGAAGTGACTTTTGTATTTAAGACCGGTGTCGAGGTGAACGAGGTGCTGGAGGGGTGAAGACATTTCCCGATTCAATCATACAATTATATATAAGCCATTTGCGTTCTTTCTGAGTAGCGATTAAAAGCCTAATGAAAGGGGCAGTTAAAATAATTTTACCCCAGGTAAAGATGGTAGAATGGGGGTTTACAGGAACAAAACTTAAAAGATCCACATAATTGACCCCAAACATTTGTCTGATATTTCGATCTGTTCGATCTGTTCGATCTCTCCGATCTATTTGGAAGATAACAACTATAAAGGTATAAAAAGGAAATCCATCTCTTTTATCGAAGTTATTACTTGGCATCAAAAACAACGAGAGGAGAGGATTTCCCTTATGGCAATTATACCACAGCTAAAGCTTTTTGGGTGGGAAGAAATTGAAGAATTAGGTGATTTAGAGAGGCTACACCTGGTTAAGTATTCTCTTTGAAATCAGGGAAATACTAACATTGAGGTGATAGTATGCTTTTTAAGAAAAAATATTTGGTCCTAACGCTGCTGTTCCTAATACTTAATTTTGCTGGATGTACTGCAGTTCCTGGATGTAACGCTGGAGAAGAAAATTCAGAACCTGCCCAGGAAGAAAAAGAGATGCCAAATGAAATAAAAGAAATAGAAACTGCTGCCTTAGAAATTATGCAGCAGGCTGATTTAATTCCATTAGTAGAGGTAGTTTCTCAAAAGTCAGATGAAGATGCTGAAGCAGAGGAAGAAGGGGAAGACCAGGAAGTTGAACTAACTTTTGAAAAAACCATCTTAGGTGAAGTATTAAAAAGAGAACTAGAAGCAGAAGATAATGATGAAGAAAGTATACAGCTCCCTGGAGATACTGAAGAAATCTGGGATAATATTAAGATAAATGCAACTAAATTGCATGACCAATGGAATGAATTGGAGCCAATGGTTATCCAGGAGAATGTGTATACAGATACAATTAATTCTTTTGAAGAAGCTCTGGATACTTTAACGGTATTTGTTACAGAACAAAATTACTTCGGCACTTTGTCTGCTGCTAATGACCTTACCAAGCATTTATCAAAAATTATGACCCCCTTTGCAGAAAATGCTATCCCCACAGTAAATGAGCTAAGATACCACGTAAGAAATATTTTACTTAATGCCGCAATTGATAACTATAAAGAAGCCCAGGAAAGCTTAAATTATATGAAAGAACAAAGTCTATCCGTAACAAGTGCTTTAGAAGAAAATGAAGAGAGAGCGGAAAGCCTCAATATATCCTTAGATAACCTGCAAAGGGCACTAAACAACCAAAATCATGGTCTTATTAAAATTAACGCTGCTATTGTTATGGAAGAATTGATTCAGATAATGGAAGAATTAGAATGACACTTTCCCTGACACTTCCCGCTTGGAACTATTAATCTGACCCTTAATTGTGGTATAATATAGCAGAATTAAAGCTCATTACTAAATGTTGGAGAAGGTTGCAAAATATGAACATCCAATTCATTCGTCTACGTTAATGTGAGGTGCAGAACATTTAGACTAAGGCCGTTTTTAAGCTTGGGCTTACTTGACTCTGCCTTTTTTCATTCACTTGCTGCGAATAAATGGTTGCTTTTTTATGTCTAAAAACAATGCCGGAGTGATCACGGGGACGGTCCAGTGATCGTGGTGATCGTGGGGACGGTCCGTGCGCCGGGATAAACCGGCATAGAGAAGGGGATGAAAGAGCCCCACGTGAAAGGAATAGCTGAACCATCACGGCCCCGAGTCATGCGCGGGTGGTCGCGAGACTGCACGTGAAGCGTTGACAGGGGAAAACGCAGGCCAGCCATTGAGCTCCGAAATCACCCATCCGGGGTGCCGACCTAGTGGACCGACAGGGAAGGCAACACGGTATGACGGCGCTACGCAGCGAGCCGTATACTGGCCCCGCGGAGTCAAAGAACCTGAGCATGCGTGGACACTCTATG
>JAUSPO010000101.1 GCA_030656575.1 Bacillota bacterium | reverse complement strand
CAGCAATAATTCACCCAAATATAAATAAACACCTTACAAGACAGAATGCTGGAAAATCAATGAACAAGAAAGCAATTACTGCATTTGTGTATATACAATTAATGCACTTAATTTATGCCTTATAGCGCTTAATTCGCAAGGAACACCCCGAAAAACAGCATTCATGAGCCATATCTATTTAGGAGTTTCGTTTGATTTTCGCGTTTAGTGCATAAATATAATATACACTTACGAACCTCTTTGTGGTATAATTGAGCAAGGAGGTGGTGCAGATGAAAATATCCATGAATTACATGAGCAATATGGTGTTCATGTTCTCGTTCCGGTAAAAAAAACCAAAAATCGGATGGATGAGTTTGATTCCATTAGTTTTGAGAAATATCACAAATCATCATTAGGCAATATCGCTGCTGTTTATACAACCATGAAAGACTTCGATGGTCCATTGAAAATGTTTTTGAAAAAACAACCGGATGGCAAGTACTTTGCCTTGATTACTCCTGAGCAGGAGATGGATGCCAATACCGCAATGCCGGTTTACACAAAACGTTGGCGTATTGAAAACTATTTCAAGGAAAATGAATTTCTCGGAATTAACCACCTTCCTTCCTTAAACCTAAATGCTATACAGACCATGCTGTCGTTAAGGTTGCTTACTTCCAATGCTTTGGATAACTTTCGACATGATCTCGGCCAGAATACAGCAATAAGACTCCGGATTTAATCCATCGAGAATTTGTGGACGGTGTACAGGGTCGAGTTCAACTGACAGGCGATAGAATTGTTGTCAATGTTTACAATTTTAAACACGAAAATGCGGTTGCCTCAATTTTGACCAATCTTGATGCCAAACTCAAAAAAGCAAATGTTGATCCGCGGATCCCCTGGCTGGGACACCGCCGCCTGGAATTTAAGTTCTATTGATGGTTGCCGAAAAGTGTATATTGAGTTAAGGGTGAATTATTGCTGTTTAATATATTCATTAGGTTCTTGGCATTACAGGGACAGCTCATTCAACAGCGAAAAGATAACCACTACTGAATGAGCTGATAATGTGGATTTCAATAGCTATTACTGTAAATCTTCTGCTTTTAAGCCCGCAATGTTTTTATAATCAACAACGAATGAATCGATTTCAACCAGATATCCTTCGTGCTGGCCTTCCAAAACAGCTTTGACTACTTCCATTGCCATCTTTCCCCAACTCTCGGGTCTTAAGGAAATTGTCATTGCCATTCTTCCTTCTCTTACAGATGCAACGGCATCAGGAACAGCGTTGAAACCGGTCACCTTCACCCTATCCAAACGCCCGGCAGCTTCCACAGCTTCCACGGCACCAAGTGCAAGTTCATCATTATTACAATAAATAACATCCACGTTCGGGTTAGCCACTAAAACGTCTTCTGCCAGGCGAAGCCCGTTCTCTTTAGTATGAGTTGAATATAACTCTGCTACGATTTCTATTCCAGGGTAGTCTGCCAATACATCCTTTATAGCCTCTGTCATCCGTAAGACCATATAAGCGCCAGCAGGCCCTGCCAGCATGGCCACCTTGCCTTTTTCGCCTATTTCATCCACGATCCACCTTCCTATTACTGCACCGCTTTCGTACCAGTCCAGACCTACAAACGCTGCCTCCAAATCCGGATTAGCAATAGACCGAGCTATACTAACGACTGGAATGCCCGCATCATTGGCCATTTCATAAGAAACTGCCAATCCGTCAACGCTAATGGGGGATATAAGCATAGCGTCAACTTGAGCCACAATCAAATCTTCAACACCGTTTACCTGCCTTCCCACATCCTCTTCTGCAATCACGGTGCGAATATTAATTCCAAGCTCCTCCGCTTTTTGGTTGATACCCCTTTCCATAGCCATATAGAAAGGATTCGTAGCACTGGCAAGAGACAATCCTACGGTATATTGCTTATCCCCTGCAGGAGCCGGAGCAGCAGCTTTATCACCGCATCCGTATGCAGCAAGCAATACGATTAACAATAAGGACACCAGTATTACTTTAGATACTTTTTTCCTGTTCATCATTGTAACCCCCTTATATTTTGAATATTTAATACTTGCACTAAGCTACCTATCCCACCACCTTCCAGGTTATATTTAAACTAACGAGCTGCCCTTAAAGCTCCAACCGTAGCAGCACTTACAAAAACTACACCTACGGCGACCTGCTGCCAGTAATAAGCTACATTCATTAAATTTAATCCGTTTTGTAAGACACCGATAAAAAGAACTCCCAGTAAAGTCTTGGCAAGAGATCCCTGCCCACCCTTTAAGTTTGTACCTCCCAAAACGACCGCAGCAATCGCATATAGCTCAAGAAAAACGCCAACAGTCGGCTCTCCAGCACGTATTCTGCCCGCTAGTACCAGTCCTGCAAAGCTTGCACATAAGCTACATATCACAAAAGTCATCATAATAATTTTGTTAACTTTTATCCCCGATAAACGTGCCGCTTCCCGATTACCGCCGACCGCAAAAATTTTAACACCAAAAGCAGTATATTTTAAAACTATATGTCCAATAACAAAAACTGCAATAAATATTATTGCAGGGTAGGGAATTCCCAGGAAATTACCAGTACCGATAATGGTAAAAGTCCTGGGAAGATTGGATACGGTATGACCGCCGCTTACGGCCAAGGCAAAACCGCGCGCCGTTACAAGTGTCCCCAAAGTTACTATAAAGGGAGATAGATTCATTTTTGAGATCAGAAATCCATTAAATAAGCCAATCGCTGCTCCAATTAAAAGGCCGACAAGTATACCAACCGGCACCCCCAGGCTTAGAATTGCGAGCGCTGCAGCCGTACCAGACAGTGCTACAACTGAGCCAGCCGAAAGGTCAAACCCGCCTCCTATAATAACAAACGTCATTCCTGTAGCAACAATGGCCAGAATTGATGTTTGAAGCAAAACATTACGTAAATTAGGCCATGTTAAAAAAAACTCGCTGGAAAAAGTCAGGAATAACAAAAGTGCTATAAAGCAAGCAGGCAGAAAAAGTTGGTCCCAACTTTGTAAGTGTTTTTTTATTCCTTTTATTATTCTGGCATCCTTGTTTGTACCAATGTTGGATTGGGAATTTTTACTATTTAGGTTGGAGTCGGTCAAGACCCCACCTCCCTTCTTATGTGAGTTGTTTCAGAAAGTCTGAAACCCTTTATCCATGCGGCTTCAAGCGCAGTGGATAAATATTTTCCACCCCCACATGGGGTGTTTTTATTTGGCACCGTAATTAGCTGATATCGCATGATATATTGAGATAATCAATATTTTCAAACATCAATCGCGGCTTACAGTATTGTATCAAACTTGACAATTTCCAGTCACCACCAAAATCGAAATAGAGGTATGGCGTTGCCCCAAAATTGCCAGCAAAAAGAGGAACAGGGACAAAATTAACTGTGATACGCCCTGCACTGAATCCAGCTACGGCTTTACTTGTTATGCCAAGCCGGAGTGGAACCGGCGTATCTTTACGGATATCCCCAGAGGATCGGCTTCGTGGAAACAGCTGTATAAAAGAAGGTCAGCTTCTGAAAGGGTGAATAAGCGCTACAACGATTTTGGCCTGGATACTGCTCGCGTTAGAGATAATTGTTACTGGTACCACTTGGCCCATCTGGGTATGATGAATATTCACCTGGATGCCTGGGTGAAACAGGAGCTGAAAATAACAGGACTGAATAAAAAGGGGCTTCTGCTGCGTTTCCTGGGTGTTGGTACGGCCGCTGCCTGCGTTTAAGTTTGCGCTTTAGATGTTGGTTATCGCTTTGTTGGCTGTTCTACGATCAGGATGCCTCACCTGTTTTAAGGAAAGGAGGGCTGCTTTAGCCTGCCGATAATTGAGTTTTCAAAGAGCTAAGTGGTAATGTATAACAATAATGTCATTTCATGCTATTTTTCTTACTTCCACACCTAAATGTCACCTGTTGACTTTCTAAATACACTCTACGTATGTAGATCTCGTAAACATACTAATGTAAAAAAATAAAATATCCTCCCTTCATAACAATTACTGTATCGTAATTTAATTTATAACCCGAAAGAACACTTTAACACTTTTTCCTGATCACATTCACAAGCATCCAGATCGGCAGCGATATTTGCCTTGTAAAAAACAATTACGCGATCGCTGGCAGAAACAACTTCCGGCAAATCAGAAGAGGCAAATATTACAGAACCCCCAGCTTTAACAAGCCCTCCTAAGAGCTTGTGAACCTCTGCCTTTGCTCCCACATCCACTCCGTGTGTAGGTTGATTTAGCAGGAGGATGGTAACATCACTGGCAAGCCACTTGGCAATAACAACTTTCTGTTGGTTGCCTCCACTCAAATTTTTTACAGGAGTTTGTGGACTGGGGGTTTTGATATTTAATGCTTTTATCAGAGGCTCTACCAAAGCTTGGACTTTTCCACGGGAAATAAAACCAAACCTAGTAACCTTAGATAAGTTTGGTAGTAAAATATTATGTTCCACTGACATTTCAGCGATAATACCTTCGTTTTTCCTGTCATCAGGAACATATCCTATTCCTTTTTCAATTACATCTGCTGGAATTTTTATCTCAATCTTTTCTCCATTCATTGTAACTTCACCATCATGAAATTGTATCTTGCCACTTAAACACTCCAGGGTGTGGCCTGCTCCAGAACCAAGCAAACCGGTTAAAGCAAGTATTTCTCCCGCTTTAACATTAAAAGATATAGCGTCATTCACTTTTTTAAAACGTAAGTTATTTACGCATAATGCTTCTTGACCTATCTGGGCAGTTTCTTTTGGAAAGAGTGACTTAACTTCGTGACCCACAATATATTTAATTATCTCTTCCGCGTTTGTCTCTTCTTTTCCAACTACAGTGATAACTCTCCCATCCCGTAAAACTATTATTCTATCAGAAATTTCTATAACCTCTTCAATTCTGTGTGACACAAAGACAACGCTCGTTCCACTATTTTTAAGCTTACGAATGAAAGTAAAAAGCATCTGAACTTCTTTGGGTTCCAAGCTTGCTGTCGGCTCATCCATAATTACTATTTTTGCTTCAGAGCTGACAGCCTTTGCAATATCAATGATTTGCTTCTCAGCAGCGTTCAGCCTGCTAACAGGTGTTTTTGGGTTTAAATCGATTCCTAGCGATTCTAAAAGTTCTATAGATTTTTTCATCAGAGTCGCGCCACAGATTACAGGAATTAGCCCAAGGAATTTCTTTTCGGGCAGCCTGTCTAAAAATAAATTCATAGAAATTGGTAAGTCTGGTATAAGCTGCCGCTCTTGATGAATTACAGCTATCCCTTTTGCCAAAGAATCGTAAGGATCTCTGGGGCTAAAATTGTCCCCGTCCAAATAAATTTCGCCTTCATCTTTTTTGTAGGCTCCAGCTAAAATTTTAATTATAGAACTTTTACCCGCTCCATTTTCTCCGACAAGACCCATGATTTCCCCCTTTTTTAAGTCGAAACTGACCTTGTCAAGAGCCTGAACGCCAAAAAATCTTTTGGAAACATTAAAAACAATCAAATTATTACTATCCAAGGAATATAACCTCCTTATAAGAATCATCTATCATTATAATAAGA
>JAUSPO010000097.1 GCA_030656575.1 Bacillota bacterium | reverse complement strand
TATTTCGTGAATTAATTGCAGACAAACTGGCAATAAGCGAAATCATGTTACTCCTGCGGGAAAGACCCCTTTCAACCGGAGAAATCTCTAAGAATTTAGGTCTAACCCCGTCTGAAATATCAAGACACCTTAAGAGTTCAGCAAGGCAGGGATTAGTTAAATACGAGGAAAGCCAGTGGCGCTTTGCTCTCGCGTAAACCAGGATCGGTAAGGGACGTGTATTAGGGGAAAGGAGGGGATCAGGACAGAGGCTATGGATAACGATAGAATTGATCAGATTATTGATAAACATCAGGGCGAAGCCAGTTCACTCATACAAGTATTACTGGAGATTCAGAGCGAAAATCGCTGGCTTCCGAAGGAAACATTAGAGAGGGTCAGTGAAAAATTACAAGTTCCCTTAACCCGGATACAGCATATAGCCACTTTTTATAAAGCCTTTAGTTTAGTTCCAAAAGGGCGTCATGGAATTCACATTTGTATGGGTACTGCCTGTCATGTTCGTGGTGCGCAGCGTGTCCTCGACACGGCGCAGGACCTGACAGGAATTAAACCTGGCGAAACGGATTTGGATTTGAAGTTTAGCTTGGAGACCGTTAACTGCCTCGGCTGCTGTGCTTTAGGTCCAGTGATGGAAATCGATGGGAAGATTCATGGTAAGATATCACCGGCCGAGACTGCAGACGCGTTAAAAAAATATGAGTGAAGGAAGATTGTGAGGGAAGATTATGACACGGATAAAATCACTTGCTGAATTGGAAGAACTCAGGAAGGGCATTTTGTCGAAAAGAGATCCTAATAAACCTTGTATTACACTCTGTTCTGGGTCTGCTTGCCATGCTTCTGGAAGTAAAGAAGTGGCTGCGAGTATTGAAGAGGAGATAAAAAAACAAGGCTTAAGTGATGAAGTGGATATCAGGAAGACAGGTTGCCATGGTTTTTGTGAGAGGGGTCCTATTATAGTTATTCACCCTGAGGGAATATGTTATTTAGAGATAAAGCCTGAGGATGTTCCTGAAATTATCTCCCAGACCATAAAGGAAAAGAAGATCATAGAGCGTTTACTCTGTACCGACCCCAGCACCAAGGAAAAGATTATTCATGAATCTGAAATTCCCTTTTACAAGAACCAGCATCGGCTTGTTTTTGGTGCCAACATAAATATTGATCCTAAGAGCATCGATGACTATCTGGCACGTGGTGGTTATTCCGCGATAGCCAAAGCTCTTTCCCGGATGACCGCCGAGGACGTCTTGGATGAAGTAAAAAAATCCAACCTGAGAGGGAGAGGAGGCGGTGGCTTTCCCGCAGGAAAAAAATGGGAAGGATCCCGCAATGCCCCTGGCGACATAAAATATGTGATCGTCAATGCAGACGAGGGTGACCCTGGAGCTTATATGGATAGAAGCCTTCTCGAGGGTAATCCCCATTCAGTTCTTGAGGGGTTGGCCATTGGAGCCTATGCCATCGGTGCCCATGAAGGTTATATTTACGTTCGTCAGGAATATCCCCTGGCGGTAGAGAATGTGGGTATTGCTATCAGGCAAGCTGAGGAATATGGTCTCCTGGGAGAAAATATTCTTGGTACCGGCTTTGACTTCAATGTTAAAGTGCACCAGGGCGCCGGTGCTTTTGTCTGCGGTGAATCCACTGCCCTGATGACGGCATTGGAAGGAAGGGCAGGAGAGCCCAGACCGAAGTATATACGCTCCAACATCAAGGGCCTTTGGGACAGACCCACTGTGCTGAGCAATGTTGAGACTTGGGCTAATGTACCGCTTATCATCGATAAAGGCGCTGACTGGTTTACTCAATTTGGGACTGAAGGAAGCAAGGGCACGAAGATTTTCTCCCTGGTAGGTAAAATAATTAATACCGGCCTTGTGGAAGTACCAATGGGTATGACCCTGAGAGATGTTATCTACAAGATAGGCGGTGGAATCCCTGGAGGCAAGAAGTTTAAAGCAGTGCAGACCGGGGGGCCGTCTGGCGGATGTCTCCCTGAGGAACTGTTAGATTTGGAAGTTGGTTTTGATGAACTCACCAAGGCTGGTTCAATGATGGGGTCTGGTGGGATGATTGTTATGGATGAAGATACCTGTATGGTTGATGTGGCCAGGTACTTCCTGGATTTCCTCACTGATGAATCGTGCGGCAAATGCGTCCCATGCCGTGAAGGCGTCAGGCAGATGCTTATGATTCTCACTAATATTACTGAAGGAAAGGGAAGAGTGGGCGACATCGAGCTTTTGGAGGAGTTAGGCGAGGTTGCCATTGAAGCCGCACTTTGTGCTTTAGGCAAGACTGCTCCTAACCCATTTCTAAGCACGTTGAAATACTTTAGGAATGAGTATGAGGCGCACATCAATGAAAAGAGGTGCCCGGCTCTGTCCTGCAAGGAACTAATCGCGTACTATATTGACCCGGAGAAGTGTCAGGCCTGTATGAGCTGCCTTAAGAAATGTCCTTCAGATGCGATTATAGGTGGCAAGAAAAAGATCCATGTAATTGATCAGGAGAAATGCACAAAGTGCAATACTTGCTTTGAAGTTTGCCCTACCCGTTTTTGTGCGGTGACGAAAATTTCCGGCCAGCCTGTTCCGCCTCCTATCCCTGAAGAAGAAAGAACTATAGTTAAAGGGAGTAAAGAAAAATGAGCAAAATCCTTTTAAAAATTGATGGAAAAGATGTTGAAGCAAGTGAGGGTATGACCATTTTAGAGGCAGCACAAAATGTTGGGATAGTAATTCCCACACTTTGTCACCACGATAAATTAGAGCCTTATGGGGCTTGCAGGTTTTGCACAGTGGAAGTGGAAAGTGGCGGTTGGACAAAACTCGCTGCTTCCTGCCTTTACCCCGTAGAAAAAAACCTGGTAGTAAGAACCAGGTCTGAGAAGGTAGATAGAGTTCGCAAAATGATCTTGCAACTATTGCTGTCTCATGCTCCGGATGCCAGGGAATTGCAGGATTTCGCTAAAGAGTATGGTGCAGACAAAGACCGTTTTGAAAAAGAGGCCTCTTTTTGCATACATTGTGGTCTATGTGTAAGATACTGTGCTGAAGTGAAAAAGAAGGACGCTGTTGGATTTATTAACAGAGGAGCAAAACGAGAGATAAGTTTCACTCCGGAGATGATAGAATATTGCTGGAACTGCAAGGAATGTTTTTCACTTTGCCCTACAGAGGCATTACAAGCAGCTTACGGTCTTACTGCAGCTCTGGTATCTTCCTCACCTTCTTGCGAACGTAAGTCAGAGGAATAGGCGCCATTAGAATGAATTAAGCCGGGATTCCAAACAAGGAGGTGGGAACGAATGAGTGCAGGACTTAAGTATAAACCAAGAATAATAGGTTTTGTATGCCATTGGTGAGCATACGGTGCTGCTGACCTGGCTGGAGTTTCCAGACTGCAATATACAACTGAAATCAGGCTTATCCGCGTAATGTGTACCGGAAGAATCGACCTTGCCTTTATACTTCGGGCCTTATCAAATGGAATGGATGGGGTCTTTATTGGTGGCTGTCGTTTAGGTGAATGTAATTATATTACTCATGGCAATTACCATGCATTAAACAAGGTGCTTCTATGTAAAAAAATAATGGAACACATCGGGCTGAACCCGGAAAGATTAAGGATCGAATTTATGTCTTCCGGTGAAGGAAACC
>JAUSPO010000091.1 GCA_030656575.1 Bacillota bacterium | reverse complement strand
GGTGCTGTCCCCGACAGCCAGACAATCGCCAGGTCGTTGTTGCTCTGCGCGTCGTACCCTGGGTGCTGGAGGATTTTGGTGGCGCTGAGGGTTTGGGTACCGCTGCGCGTTTCGAAGGTCACGCTCGCCGATCCGGTCCGTCCCTCGAACAGATGAGCGGCTGTCAGGATGGCGCGGCCGTCGAAGAGCAAAGTACCCGTGCCGTAGTAGCCACCGTAGCTCACGCGTACCACGCCGTCGTAGCCATCACCAGGATAGGTACGGTAGCGGGAATCGGTGTAGTACGCGGTCGTGGTTACCATGTGGCCGGGTTGGTCGACAAAAGACCCGGCATTCTCTCAGTCGGTCAGCTGGCTGTCGAGTCTTTCACCTGCTCGCCCTTGCGCACCACCCCAATCGCGCCCACGTGCTGCGCACGGCTGGAGAGAAGCCTGTGGCCATCGACAAGCGGGAAGACTTGACAGCGTATCGTGCTACCATTGAACGGCTGGCTTCTTGACGTTCAACTGACCTTCAGCGTCTCCCCCTGCGCCCGCACCTGCTCCAGCGGCGTCGGCAACGCGGCCTTGAGGGCATTCGCGTAGGCGTTCCTTGCCGTCTGGGCGATGGCGAGTTGCAGCTGCAGGCGCTGGAGTTCCTGATCGGTCACTTGCAGCATTTGCAGTTGGGATTTGGCCTGGTCGGTCAGGCTGTCGAGGTTGTACTCGCTGTCGTCGATCTTGATGGTGGACATGGGTTATCTCCTGTAAAAGTCGGTGCTGGCAGGACGGCACCGTAGACGGGAAACCCCCACCCCGCTTGTGACGGGATGGGGTTGAAGGGTTTGTGGCTACCCCCGGTGGGCTGGGGGCTTAAGGGATTGACCGATTAAACGTGGTCCCCTAATGTTTATGCTGGCGAGAAGGCGTTTAGGCGATCTGCAACGCCCTCAAAATCGGCAACAGCTTCTCCGCAAAAGTCTGTGCCTGCTCCGTCAGTTCGGCGATGTTCTCTACCGGGGTTTCGAGGGTTTTGCCTTCCTTGACGAGTTTCTGCCCC
>JAUSPO010000090.1 GCA_030656575.1 Bacillota bacterium | reverse complement strand
AATGGCATTGCAACATCCACCGAAACAAAAATTATGGAAATCAATAATCCCGAACTGCTGGAAAAGATCGGTATAGATCTCCTGGATATCCAATCCGAAGAAGAACTGCTTGCGTTAATTAATTCTTAAAACTAATTCCGTAATTTAATTAATCACAGTTAGTTCAACGCAAGCGAACAGTGGTATTAGGGGCACCTACTAAAGAATGGTGCCCTATTGCTTGGGGAGGTGATAGAGATGGGCAAGATCCTCACATCATGGCATAAACAGGGCATCGAGGAAGGAAGATCCTAGGAAAAACCGAAGGGAAGATCGAAGGGAAGATCGAAGGGAAGATCGAGGCATTGAGAAGTATGATCCTAAAACAAGCCAGAAAGAAATTTAATGGCATTGCGCCTCAAACTGAAACAAAAATTAAGGAAATCAATAATCCCGAATTGCTGGAAAAGATCGTTGAAAACATTCTGGATATCCAATCGGAAGATGAACTGCTTGCGTTAATTAATTCTTAACACTTATTCCGCCCTGCAGGTTGGAAGCATAAGTATAAGGAGACAACAATGGATTTTGAACTTCTCAGGAATGAATTCTTCAACTACCTGACTATTGAACTTAACCGAAGCCCCCTTACCGTGAAGGGCTATGGCAAGGATCTGCGGGTTTTCATACGTTACATGCAAAATGTTTTCCAGAAAGAGAACTTAAAAATAGATGATATAAGCACAGAGATTGTCTCAGAGTACCTCAAGTTTATCACTATCGAATTACATTATCAGCCTCGTACCGTGAGACGGCATCTGGCAGCTTTAAAGTCCCTCTATAACTTTGCTGTTCTTCAGGAGTACATCGAAAAAAACCCTGCTGAACAGATAACCGCTCCAAAACTCCCCCAACGCCAACCCATCTACCTGGAAAAAAACCAGGCATTAGACCTTTTCCGGACTGTTACGCCGGACAAATCCTCTGCCCTACGGGATCTCACCATTCTTAAAACCCTTTTCTACTCAGGCTTGAGGGTATTGGAGCTTGTCAGCCTGAAGCGGCAGCACATTGATTTAAAAGAAAATAGTTTGAATGTGGCCAAAGGCAAAGGAGATAAACAAAGGTTGATCCCGCTCCATCCCGAACTGAAAAAACAACTGGAACTTTATTTAGATAAAGGGCCCCAGTGCGATGACGGCTATCTTTTCTGCAATATCCGGAGAAAAGGACTGACCACGGAATACATCCGCCAGCTCATGGCACGCTGTGCGTCAGAAGCAGGCCTCAGCCTCAAGGTAACCCCCCACATCCTCCGCCACTCTTTTGCAACTATTCTCTACAAGAACTGCGGCATCGATCTGAAGCGCCTCTCCCAGCTCCTGGGCCACAGCAGCATCAGACATACCATCGTCTATGCCCACAGCGATATAGCACATCTCAGAGCGGCAGTAGAGGTGCTGCCGTCTCCCGGGGAGACAGGATTGAAGTTAAAATATAAATTGGCAGGAGAAATTGACCCTCGATTATATGAAAAGGAGCTGCTTGATACTCCGTATAGCTCCCCATTGCAAAACTCTCTGGAGCTTGAAGAGGTTACCGAGCGCTTTTTATCGTATTGTGAGCATGTACAAAATTTCAGCAGGTCCACCTGCTACAACAACAGGCAGACTTTAAATTATTTTATAGCTTTTCTGAAAGAAAATATTTTCGATGAAAAAGTGATTAAGATAAAGGATGTTAATTCAGCTCATCTGCGTCAGTTTTTGCATTATCTGCATACTGAAAGAAAGTGCAAGCCCGTTACCCTATACACTGTCATAGTACGCTTAAAAAGTTTTCTTAAGTTTGCCTATCAGCATGGTTATATAGTTAAAAACCCGGCGGAGAAGATTGTCAACCCTAAACGTCCCCAACTTGAAGTGCAGTATTTAAAATGGGAAGAAGTTGAGAAGATCTTCAAAGCCCCTGATCCTGCGGACTATTACTATTTCCGGGATATTACCCTGATCAAGACAATGTACTATACGGGTCTTCGCAGGGATGAACTAAGCAGCTTAAGGATAGAAGACCTGAACGAGGATCTTTCCACACTGACTGTAATTTCGGGAAAAGGTGATAAGACGAGGCTCATTCCGATACATTCTCACCTGCAGGAAACACTTAACAGGTATTTAGTCGAAAGGAAACAATTGCCGGCTTCTCCCTATCTTTTTACAACCAAAAGCAACAAAGTGATAAAAGATGCCTTGTGGTCAATTTTTATGAAGCATGTCCGCAGGACCGGTATTTCAGGAAAAAGAGTTTCTCCTCATATCATGCGCCATACATTTGCCACCCATCTCTACCAGAGTGGAGTGGATCTGAAGCGCATTTCCCTGCTGCTGGGGCACGTTAATATTAATCACACTGCGATGTATACCCATACTTCACTGGAACACCTTCACGAAGCCATAAAACTCCTTTAGTTGTATGAAAATTATATGGTAAATAAGTATACATGGGTGAGCCATGGGGACGTTTCACCTGGCTCTATTTTTATTTCCTATCACGCAAAGAAGAAAATAGTGAAATTTCGGTTAAGCAGTGAGCTTGTATTCTCCTGCTATGTGGCACACGAAAATCCTTTATGAGTTTAATTATTTAGAGTAATCTCTAAAGAGCCAGGGGGACGTTAATTGGAAATCCCCACTGGCGTTTTATGCTTATGAGAGCATATCAGCAAAATTATTGCAAAGATCTACTTGTTATATGCAAGGCTCTATCGTGAGTTTAAGGAACTTCCATATTAGATGGGAAAAATGTTTTTATGCAAACACTTGTTTATGTTTTAATTTATGTACAATATATATAATACGAACGTATATTTGTATTTTGGAATGTACTTTCGGATTGTAAATAAAGGTATAAATGTGTTAATATTTAGAAAGGAGGGTTTTGTTTGTATACGGACCACGATCGGCTTTTCAAAGAACTGATCACTACTTTTTTCCGTGAATTTATGGAGGCTTTTTTCCCGGAAGTGCATAAGCATCTGGATTATGACTATCTGGAATTTATGCCCCAGGAAATTTTTACTGATGTGACGGCGGGCGAAAAGAATCGAATTGACATTCTAGTGAAAACAAGGGTAATGGACGAAGAAGGTTTTATTCTTATCCATGTTGAGCCGCAATCACAAAAAGAAAAAGAATTCAGCAAGCGCATGTTCAAGTACTTTGCAAGGTTGCACGAAAAATACGATTTGAAAGTTCTTCCCATTGCAGTGTTAGCTCACGAAGTAAGGAAAAAGGAACCCGATAGCTATGAGGTAAATTTTCCTTTTTGGACGACTCTCAATTTTCGGTTTATGCAGCTGCACCTGAAAAGGCTTTCCTGGCGGGAATACCTAAAAAGTGATAATCCTGCTGTGGCGGCATTGCTCAGTAAAATGGACTATACTAAAGAAGAACGGCTTAAACTTAAACTTGAGTTTTTTAAGATGCTTCTGAGGCTTAAGCTCGATCCTGCCAGAATGGAATTGTTATTTGGGTTTTTTGATACTTATGTACAGCTTTCATCTGAAGAAAATGAGCAAGTTAAACGGGATATTATAAAACAACTACCACCTGAGGAGGTGAAGAACGTGGGCAAGATTCTCACATCATGGCATAAGGAAGGCATTGAGGAAGGTAAGATCGAAGGAAAGATCCAAGGGAGGATCGAAGGCAGGATCGAAGGGAAGAACGAAGGGAAGTTCGAAGGAAAGATCGAAGGAAAGATCGAAGGAAAGATCGAGGCATTGAGAAGTATGATCCTAAAACAAGCCAGAAAAAAATTTAATGGCATTGCAACATCAACAGAAACAAAAATTATGGAAATCAATAATCCCGAACTGCTGGAAAATATCGTTGAAAACATTCTGGATATCCAATCGGAAGATGAACTGCTTACGTTAATTATTTCTTAACACTTATCCCGACTGCGGGTTGGAACCAAAGTATAAGGAGCCGATAATGGATTTTGAACTTCTCAGGGATGAATTCTTCAACTACCTGACTATTGAACTAAAGCGCAGCCCCCTTACCGTGAAAGGCTATGGCAAGGATCTGCGGGTTTTCATACGTTACATGCAAAATGTCTTTCAGAAAGAGAACTTAAAAATAGATGATATAAGCACAGAGATTGTTTCAGATTACCTCAAGTTTATCACTATCGAATTGCAATACCAGCCTCGTACCGTGAGAAGGCATCTGGCAGCTTTAAAATCCCTCTATAATTTTGCTGTTCTTCAGGAGTACATCGAAAAGAATCCTGCTGAAGAGATAACCGCGCCAAAACTCCCCCAGCGCCAGCCCATCTACCTGGAAGCCCCTGATCCTGCAGACTATTACTATTTTCGGGATATTACCCTGATCAAGACAATGTACTATACGGACCTTCGCAGGGAGGAACTAAGCAGCTTAAGGATAGAAGACCTTATTAACCACACTGCACTGTATACCCATACCTCACTGGAACACCTTCACGATGCCATAAAACTCCTTTAGTGTATGCAAATTAATCATTATTACTCGTTAAAGGAAAAATATTGTTCTAAAGAAGAAAGTAAGGTATAATAAGAAGTAAGAAATTATTTTATGTAAGGAGCAGTTATAAAAGACTGGAACAGGAGAATATAGAAAGGAGTGGTTGGCTTTGCCTAAAGCAAAAGTAACCAGTAAAGGGCAGGTGACTATACCTTCCAGCATTCGAAAAGCGACAGGTATTGAAAATGGAGACGAATTAATTTTTGAACCCCTAAAAGAAGGGAATATACTTATAAGGGTTCAGAAAAAAGCCAGGTTAATGGACCTTTACGGTAGTTTACCGGCTACAAAACCGTATCCAGGGACAGCAGAAATACGTCAGGAAATTAAAAACAAAATTGCGGAAAAAAATACAGGCACCAATTATGACTGATAAGTCCTGGATAGATGCCAATGTTATTATACGGTTTATCACAAAAGATCCCGAAGAAATGGCTGCAAAAGCCCTGAATCTGATGTTAGAAGCAGAAAGAGGCAATGTCTCATTATATCTGGCCTCTCTTACCCTGGCTGAAGTAGTGTGGACCCTTGAATCCTTTTATGGATATCAGCGTAAAGATATAACCGAGGTTTTAAGTCTTTTCTTGCAGTTAAAAGGGTTGAAAGTAGAACAAGAAGATATTTTAAACAAGGCACTTGAAGATTATAGTTCCAAAAATATTGATTTTGTAGATGCTTATCTGGCAGCAAGAGCTTCGCTTGATGGTCCGGGAAAAATATTTACTTTTGACCGCAAACATTTTAGCAGGCTCAGTGTCTCATTTCAGGAACCAGGTTCCGGGTAAAGTAAAGCAACCATCCAAGTTAGAAGTTGTTTTTCTGAAAAATACATGTTAAAATAAGGACATCCGTATGCTTCCGGAGGTGATAAGGTTGCTAAAAAAGCGATTAGAAATTCTTATTGATGAAACACAGTTTTATCTTTTAAAAGAAAAAGCACTGGAAAAGAAATGCTCTGTCGGGGAACTGGTACGGGAAACTTTGCAGGAAAAATATTTTATCAATCGTAAAGAAAAGGCAAAAGAGGCCCTGAACAAGATCCTATCAGGAGAACTCGCCCTCCCCGAAGCAGTTGACTGGGAAGAAATTGAGAAAAACCTGGAGAAGAGGTATGACGATGTGGCTGATTGATACAAATATTTTTATTTACGCTGTAGGAAAACCTCATCCCCATCAAGAGGAAAGCAAAAAAATAATTGAAAAAGCCGTAGCTTACCCCGAAAATTATAATATAAATACTGAGATACTTCAGGAAATCCTTCATGTTTATCTCAACAAGAACCAAATAGAAAAAGGTATCGACCTTGTAGATAGTATGTTAGATATATTTCCCAACCCTTTTCAAATTTCAACAGAAGAGATCCACAGAGGGTGCATTCTTTTAAAAAAGTATAAAACACTTAACGTTCGTGATGCCCTGCACGCAGCCGTCGTTAAATACAATAACCTGGAGGGTATCATAACATATGACCGGCATTTTAATGCTCTCCGGGAACTTAAAGTTCTTAGGCCCTCATAGCAAGGGTCTTTTTTATTAAACCTTTCAGAAAACGAGAAATCTCTGCTGCCTCAGGGATGCGCAGCAGCAGAGAACTGCAGAAGTAGACAGCGGCACCTAGTGCGGAGGACATCATGATTATTTTCAGCCCGGCAAAAGACTGCCCCATAATCTCCGTCCAGAGAAAAAGAAAGAGGTAAAGAAATGCGGACATGAGAACCGCAGCGAGGGCGGAGCGGTAAAATGGCCTCAGCAGAAGGTCGAGGAAGGAAAGCTGAAGCCTCTGTGTAAAAATAACGAAGAGCCATAAGGACCCCAGGGTAAAGGCCAGGGAAGTGCCCAGAGCGATGCCGCCGTGCCCCAAAAGAGGCATGAGCAGAAAGTTAAAGACGGCATTGGAGACGACCATGGCCAGGTTTACGAAGGCCAGGGTCCTGACCTCCTGAAGGGCGAAATAGATGCGGTTGCAGAAGTAATGGAGCGCAAAGCCGACCAGGCCCGGTGTATAAAAAAGAAGGGCGTAGGTGGTCAGCTCTGTGGCAGAGGCATCAAAGGCGCCTCTCTGGAATAGAAACTCAACGAGGGGCCTGCGCAGGATAATCAGCCCTGCCGTAACGGGCAGGAGCACAAAGAAAAGCAGGGATACGCCACGCTTAATCTGAGCGGTAAAGGCATCCATATCCTTTTCGGCAAGCAGCTCTACGAGAGTGGGGTAGAGGACGATAATTACCGCGCTGGCAAAAATACCCTGGGGGAGAACATAGATGCGCTCGGCATAGTTTAAAGCGGCAATGCTTCCGGGAGCCAGGAAAGATGCAAAGAGACGATCCAGCAGGTGCTTCAGTTCCAATACGGCGCTGGAGAGCACGATGGCCGGCAGAAGGACAAAAACCCTCTGAATTCCGGGATGCCTCAGGGACAGACCGGGACGAAGCTTAAAGGTTGTGCGGCAGAGGGAAGGAACCTGGATGAGAAGCTGGGAGGCCACAGCGAGAAGGCTTCCCCAGGCCAAACCCACAACCCCGTAGCGCAGGCCGAGGTAAAGAGCACTGATAATAACAATACTATTATGGGGGACGTTGACCAGGGCCGGTATAAAAAAGCGGTGATGGCTGTGCAAAAATCCTGTGGCCAGGCCAGCCAGGCCCATAAAAAAGATCCCCGGAACCAGAATGCGCGTAAGCCCTACAGTGAGGGTAAAGACTTCCCCCTTAAAACCGGGGGCCAGAAGATAGACCACCTGGGGCGCAAAGATAACGGCCAGAACAACAAGGATAAAAAGTACCGCCGCCAGGTAAAGAGCCAGTGTGTTCACAAAAGAAGCGGCGCTTTCTTCTTTTTTAAAGGAAGTAAAGACAGTAATGAAAGTATTTTTGAGGGCGTCACTGAAGGCATAAAAAAGAATGGTAGGCAGAAGAATGGCTACCAGGTAAGCATCTGTTTCCATCGTTGCTCCGAAACGGTAGGCGATGGCCATTTCACGAAAAAACCCCAGGACGCGGCTTAAAACAGCAGCCAGCGCCACAAGGGTCATTGATTTATATAGACCCTGCTGTTCTTCACGCAAAAGCCCCACCTATTTTTCCCCCTGACCATTTTTCTGTTCCTGCTTCATGCGTATATATAGCTTATGCAGCAGGAGCAGAAGGGCCACCCTTTTCCAGATAAAGAGAATAAAGAAGCCTCCGATGCACCCAAGCCAGAAGCCGTGGAAACTCCGCAGCAACGATAAACTGACAGGGGCAGTAATATGAGCAAAGGTATTTACGACGGATATGGGCACCAGAGTGCCAACGAGAAGGAAGCAAAAAGCCAGGCGCCGTATAACCGTCCCCCCCGAACTGCCCAAAAGGTAAAGGCCCAAAAATGCCAGAGGATACCCAATGGCAAATTCCTTAAAGCGGGGGCGGACGCCGAGGGTATAATCGAGAAAGCCTCTCACAGCACCTTCAGCGGCGGTAATCTCCATGACGTGGCCTGTCCGGGTAAGATAGAATAAACCGCCCAGAAGAAGTACGCCGATAAGGATCAGGTCTCCTAGAGTAACAGGCCGCCTGAGGAGCCGACGCAAAAACACATAAAATGCATGCTTCTGTTCCCCGGATGGTTCCAATCTATAAAATGCCTCTCCCGGGTTCCCCCGATAAGCTTCACTTTCTGAAAAACCCTGAATAGTAAAGGCCATCAGCGCAGCCAGTGCAAGGGGAATCGTGTACATCATTTTTACTCCACGAAAAAGCTCCATGCCGTGGAAAAAAGGCGGAGTCGTGAGCAGGCCGTGAACGAGCAGCCCACCGGCAAGAGAGATCAAAAAGACCAGGAAAATACGCCCCAGGGAGCGCCAAAGTAATCCCATGTCCATATGAGCCGCCAAAGCCAGGGCGGAGGCTCCATCCTGGGGTGAACGATCCCCTCCCTTTTCCGCAGAGGGTAGAAAGAAGAAGAGCAAAGCGGCATATAAAGGGAAAAGTACTGCTGCCGCCAGAGAGAGCCCCTGCTGGGTAAAAAGAAAATTCCACTTAAAAAGCAAAAATACTCCCAAAATCCCCAGAACAAAAAGCCAAAGGGAATGATAATTTTTCCAGGTAAAAAAGATCCTCAGCATTAACAGGGAAACAGCGAGGACACCCGCTGCCATGATCAAATACAGGGATAAGGGCAGCTGCGGGGGGACAAGGGGTGATACTTTACCAGGGGTAAAGCCGTTTCTTTCCAGTTCCCCAGTTAATAAAACCATATGGCTGGAGAGCCGATCCCTTAATTCTTCCCCACCCAGGCGGGGAAATAAGTCCCTGACCTGCAGTTCGACCATCTGCACCCTTCTTTCCATGATGCTGTTTAGAGCAGCATGTGGCGGTTGATCAGCCCTGTGGGGACGCATGACAGCAAGATTGTAATCCAGGAGAGGGGCCACCCTCTCCATCCCCTTGGGAAAAAGGTGGTACTCATAAATAACACCGGGTATGCTCCTCTGCCGCAGGGCATCGGCTGTCCCGGCCAAAAACCGCGGGTAACCGGGGACAGTGCCCCCTTCAAAAACTGCTGCTGAAAGAGGGAACCCATCATATGTGGAAAGCATCTGTTCAATCGTAGCATCATTTTCTATTTTGCGCTGGCTTAAGTATGGGTTAATAAAAAGTCCGGCGCCAGCAATCTGCTCGAGCTCAGAAGGTTTTGCCCCGAGGCTTAAATGTGGTAGGTTTTCGTAGCGCGCACCTTTGATAAGGTACAAAATCATATTATCATAGGATCGGGACTCCAGACTGAAAATCCCCGGCTGCTCGATGGCGTAAAGCTCATTTAAATGTTCCCCCACCTGTTCAGCCCAGGGGCCCTGCGGCATAAAGACAATATAATCACCAAAGGAAAGGCCTGTCTCTGAGATCGTCTCTTCCAGAAATCCACGGTAATAAGAAAGCTCTGGATTTAAGGCCATCTCCCCTACAAGTTCCAGGTTGCTGAGAACGTAATGACCCGGGTCACGACGCAGTTTCCAGAGGTAGTATTCGGAAACACCAATGGAGGTTACTCCCTGCTCCTTTAAATAACTGAGAGCTTCTTCCACGGTAAGACCCGCCCGTGAGGCGAAGATCTCCACGTCACTGAGGCGAACGGTAATTTCCAGATCCCGCGCATCTTTGGCCGAAGCATGAAAAAAATAACCGGCATACCCGGCGGCAAATACGGAGAGCAGCAGGATGCCCACTAAAATATAGCTGACGAGTTTATCGGAAGGCATATTTAATTTCTTCAAAGGGGAAGAAAGCAAATGTCATCTCCTCTTTCCATTAGCACCATTATATAAAAAACATAGCCCCTGGTAAAGTAGGGATTTTCCCAAACCACAGGGCTCAAGACACGGGGACGGCAAACCAAGACAATGGAACCAAGACAAGGGCAAGACAAGGGCAAGACAAGGGGACGGTTCTCTTGTCTTTCCTTGGGTACTGGGCTGCGATACTCGAGACATGGGGACGGTTCCATCGTCTTCCCATTAGCTGAGGTAAGGCGACACACCCCATTTTTCAAGTGGTATGGGGACACACCCCTGAGGGGAATGTCCCCTATGAATGTCCCCAAGTCTTCGTCCCTTCGGCTCTTCGCTGCGCTACGAGGACAATCGAACCGTCCCCAAGTCTCGCTCCGTCCACGTGTCTCTCTTATGTCTACCTGAGTAGTAAACCGCAGGGCTTATCCAATTGGACTGGCGCTAAGATTTTTTTACTTTTAAGAAATTCCACTCTTTCACCTTTTCAATTCCGTCAGGGTGAAAGCTTAGGGGAGAGTTAAAAAAGGGACCGTCTACGGCCAGGGTGTGGTACTCACCATTTTCACCACAGGGTGAGACGCCACGGCTTCTGCAGACTTCATAAAAATCCCCGTCTATTTCTTTTCCCAGCCATTTCTCGTCTAAAAAATCATCCCGCAGGGAAACGAGGACGAGCCGTGCGCCCCTGCCCAACAGTTCGGAGAGCACTTCTTTTTCTTCCATTCCAAACAAGGGCAGGAAGCTGGAAAGAGAGGCGAGACTGCACATCTTTTCTACCCAATCCCTGTGTTCCTGAAGATTGATATCACCAAATACGCCCCCGGTGATCCCTTTTTCTTTGAGCCTGTCCGTAACCCGCATAAAGCCGTTTTCGTAATCTTCCCAGGTTACCATTTCAACCTCCAGGGGCAGCCCAAGGGCAGATGCCTGCTCCTGCAGCAGTTCCCTGCTGAGGCCGTGGGACATGCTTCTTTCCTCACTATTCATGAAGGTTACAAGGGTATGGACCGCCAATCCCATTTCCCTGGCTTTAAGCAGCGACAGGTAAGAATCCTTGCCTCCACTCCAGGAGACAAATACTTTTTGTTCCAAGATCAAAGATCTCCCTTCTATCATCTTACTTAATCTTCTGGGCAATCCCGCAGACCGTCACCCAGACCTCATCAGCCTGAGCACCCACAATCTGATTGGCCCGGCCTGACAAATCACAAAAGATCCGGCCGAGAGCGTTGTCAGGCACCAATCCCATACCCACTTCGTTTGTGACGACAAGGGCATCGGCAGCGCTGCTGCGCATCAGGGACGTAAAGCTGCTCATATATTCCAGGGTCTTTTTGAAAACCTTCTCACGCTCTTGCGTTAAATCAGGGGAGTGCTGGCTTTCCTCAGTCTCCTCTTTTAAAAGAAGGTTGGTTAAAAGCAGTGTCAGGCAATCCAGAAGGATAAACGTGCCTGCCCCGCCCTCTTTTTCAAAAATACGGTGGGGATAATAGCGCTCCTCCATCGTGATGAATTCTGCAGGCCGCCGCTGTTGGTGCGCCTTGATACGCGTACGCATCTCCTCGTCATCCCCGGCGGCAGTAGCGAGATAGATTACCCTTTTACCGCTGTTGCGGGCGTAATTTTCAGCAAAGGTGCTTTTGCCGCTTCGCGCTCCTCCCGTAACAAGAATTAACTTACCCCTTATTTCCTCCACCTGTCTCTGCCTCCTTTGGAGAGTATTTATCCTGTCCGTATAAATAGGCAATCATCGTATCCGTATCCGTTGTTACAAAGGCCCCTTTTTTCTTCAGGCGGGAGATTACAGCTGTTGCCTGCCCCCCTGTATAATCCCTTTCCCTGGAGGTCTCTTCCTCTAGTATAAAAACCGGTATGCCTTCACGGGAGGCCTGCTCCACTGCCTGCAGGTTGCGCAGATTTCCCTCTCCAAAGGGAATTGGCGGGACAACAACAAGAACCGCTTCCCTGATCATGCGCAGGTGTGCCTCATATATTTCATCGGAAACTGGTGAAAAAGGAGGAACCTCCACCAGGGGGATCCTGTAAAAAGAGGCGTACTGATATCCGCTGTCCTGAGCTGTGACAGGACCTACGGAAAGTTTACAGCCTCTCTCCCGAAGAGCATCGAGAACAGGCAGGGCTTCCGAACCGCCGCCGATGACGTGAACTGCCGGGCCCTTTTTGTTTATCCCCGTCCCATGCTGCTGTTTAGGTATACTTACCTGCAGATGACCATGCAGGGGATGCCGAAATATAACTGCGGGCACACCGTAGGATTTTTTAATATTTTCTGCAGTAATTACCTCTTCCGCCCGTCCCGCTGCCAGAACTTTTCCCTCTGAAAGGAGGATAAAGCGGTCAAAAAACTGGGAGGCAAGGTTCAAGTCGTGAATCGCAGCAATAATTGTGATCCCTTTTTCACGGTTAAGCCTGACTGCCAGTTCCAGGAGTTCATACTGATAACCGATATCCAGGCTTGCTGTGGGTTCATCCAGGAGAAGCAGCTTTGGCTGCTGACAGATAGCCCTGGCAATGATGACTCTCTGTTTTTCTCCCCCACTTAAGGTGGTCACCGGGCGCTGCGCCAGATGTGCCACCCCGGTCATCTCCATGGCGGAAAGGGCAATATCCTGTTCCCTTTCTCCCTCTTTTTGAAAGCGCCGGATATGTGGAAAGCGGCCCATGAGCACAATATCCTGCACTGTAAATTCAAAATCAACTCCCCCTTCCTGGGGGACTACGGCCATCTGCCGTGCGATTTCCAAGGCGGTTAAATTGCTAATGTCACGGCCGTCCAGGCAGACAGAACCGCCCGTGGGCTCCAAGACCCTGCTGATGCAGCGCAGCAGAGTGGATTTCCCTGCGCCGTTTGCCCCGAGCAGGGCCAGCAGTTCTCCACGCTGCAGGTCAAACTCCAGCCCGTCCAGCACAGGATGGGCATTATACTGCATTTTGAGGTTATGTACTGTTACATTCAGGCTCATATTTGCTCACTCCGAACTATGAAAATAGCGCAGCTTTTTACGTTTCTTCAAGAGATAAATGAAAAGGGGTGCTCCAACCATGGCCGTAATAATCCCTACCGGCAGTTCCGCCGGTGCCATGACCGTTCGTGCCAGGGTATCAGTACCAATCAGCAGTCCTGCGCCCAGAAACGCCGAGGCCGGCAGCAGGAAGCGGTGGTCGGGCCCTGCAACCAAACGTATAAAGTGGGGGACGATAAGACCGATAAAGCCGATCACTCCGCTGGTCGCCACCGCAGCGGCAACGAGAAGAGAAGCGCCCACCAGTAGAAATTTTTTCACCTTTTCTGTCTCCACTCCCAGGTGCCTGGCAGTCTCTTCTCCAAGAAGCATGGCATTAAGCTCCCTGGCAAAGAGCTGGATAGAGAGATAACCAACCAGGGCGTAAGGAATCATGACTTTCACTTTTAACCAGGAAGCGCCGCTGAAGCCTCCCATCATCCAAAAAACCACCTGGTGGAGCTGTTCACCGGCAAAATATGTAAGCAGCGAAACCAGCGCCGAAAGAAAAGCACTGATGGCAATACCTGCCAGCAAAAGGGTCATCACGGGGACAACTCTGCCCACACGCGCCATATAGTAAACTATGAGAATCGCGGAGAGCCCTCCGGCAAAGGCGAACAGCGGCACTGCACCAAAACCTGCCATTGAAAAAGTGGACTTCGTCATCATGGCAAAGACGGCGCCAAGGGCTGCACCGGAGGAGACTCCGATTACGTACGGGTCAGCCATGGGGTTGCGAAAAAGACCCTGGAAGGTCGCCCCTGCCACAGCGAGGGAGGCCCCTACGGCCGCAGCCAGGAGGACACGGGGCAGCCTCATCTGTATAAGGATCTCCCGGTGTACCCCTGAAATCTCCACCGGCGGGGAGCAGCCGGGCAGCCGTTCAAAGATAACCGCCAGCACCTCCTGCCAGCCGATGGGGACAGCTCCCGTGGTAACTGCACTCGCAGCCGCAAATACGAACAGCAAACCGAGGAAAAGAAGGAGAATTTTTTTCCTTAGTTTTTCTTTATCCCAATCCATGGCTCTTTTCATCCAGCCACCACCAGCCCTCAATTTCTTATTTTATTTTTAGAAGAGGTCGGGGTAAAAGAGTTTCGCTGCCGCTTCTACCGCTTCCACAAAACGCGGGCCAGGACGGGAAAATACATCATTTTCAACAGCGTGCACCCGCCCATTTTTCACAGCATCTATCTCCCCCCAGCCGGGACGTTCCTGCAGCAGTTCGGCGTTAAATTCCTCCGTCCCATGGTAGTCGGGAAAAAGAATCACCTGTGGGTCTCTTTTTACCACGGCTTCCGCACTGACAACAGGATAAGTGCCGTCAATATCGGCAAAGATGTTTATCCCCCCTGCCAGGGAAATTATTTCGTTGATCTCAGCTTTATTACCGGCGCTCATCAGCGGGTCCGAATATACCTCAAAGTAAACACGCACCTTTTTATCCTCTTCCAGAGAGGCAAGCCTCTCCTCTACCGCATCGATCCGCCCTTTCATATCGGCCGCCAGTCTTTTAAATTCCGCCTCAGCCCCTGTGGCAATCGCTACCAGTTCAAAAGATTCGTAAATCTCCTCCAGAGACTGGGGATCTAAAACAAGCACCGGTATTCCCATCTCGTCAAGTTTGAGTACCTCTTCCTTGTGGAAACTGCCCGCCAGGATAAGATCCGGTTCCAGGGCAACAATTTTTTCCAGGTTGGGGTCGGAATAACCTCCCACGGAGGTCTTATCCTGAGCCTGGGTAGGATAGCTGCAGTAATCGGTTACTCCCACCAACCGGTCGCCAAGGCCCAAAGCAAAAGCAATCTCCGTGTTGGCCGGCGATATGGAAATTATTCTTTCCGGGACTTTTGGGACAAGAAGCTCCCTGCCCATCTGGTCCACAATCCGCGCAAAAGGCTCATCTCCGCCGCCTGTAACATCTGTGCTCCCACAACCGCTGAAAACCAATAAGAACGTATGTAGTACCAGCAGAATTATTAATATTTTTTTCATGTTTCTCTCTCCTCATCACTTTTTTTACATCTTCACACAAAAAAACCAGCCCCCGATAAAAACGAAGCTGGAACTCGCAAACAATAAATAATTTGCGCGGACAACCTGCCTTACCCTTTTTACCCGAAGGGGATTGCATTCGCATCTGGGCAGGTCTCCTGGCTTGCAGTTCATTGCTGCCCCTCATCACCTTCCCAGTCCCTGACGGGGGACCAGTGGCTTTTTTCAGGGTAAGCTCTCTGCTGACAGTGGCGGGACCACGCCGGATTCTCACCGGCTTCCCTATTAAGTCTGCTTGACACCCGGATACATAGTATTAAATTTTGTAACTACTCAGATAAAAGACAAGTGAAGCTTGGGGACGGTTCGAGCGTCACCGTAGCGTAGCGAAGGTCCGAAGGGAAGACGATGGAACCGTCCCCATGCTTTGCGTCCCGAGCAACTAAGTAACCTAATGGCTGAGTA
>JAUSPO010000089.1 GCA_030656575.1 Bacillota bacterium | reverse complement strand
TGTCTGGATAAAGTTCCCGGTCAAGCTTGGCCAGCCTGTAAGCAGTCCCTTCCGCCGGTGTTGCCTCCAGATTAAAAAGCTGCCCTGACTCCTGCTGATATTCAAGAAGCAGGTTTCTCATATAATCCAGCACTCTGATGGCAAAATCCCGGCCTTTTTCAGAACAGGTCCCTTCCCCCATGAAATTTAAGAGCCCCTCATTCATTCCCACCAAACCGATCGTGTTGAAGTGGTTATACCAGTATCCGTCAAAACGCTCTTTAACAGTCCGCAGATAATGGCGGGAATAAGGATAGAGCCCCAGATCCGTCATTTGCTCCAGAACATTTCTCTTGATAAACAAACTATCCCTGGCCTTCACCATCAATTTTTCCAAGCGCGCAAAAAAATCATCTTCATCCTTGGCAAGATAACCAAGGCGTGGAATATTTATAGTAACTACACCCACTGAACCAGTAAGAGGGTTTGCTCCAAAGAGCCCGCCGCCCCTCTTCCTGAGTTCACGGTTATCGAGCCTGAGGCGGCAGCACATGCTGCGGACATCATCAGGCGAAAGATCTGCATTAACGAAATTAGCAAAATATGGAATACCGTATCTGGCGGTCATCTCCATTATTCTTCCCACAACCGGGCTGTCCCACTGAAACTGTGGAGTAATATTATAGGTAGGGATGGGAAAGGTAAAAATCCTTCCTTTGGCATCACCTTCCATCATAACCTCACAAAATGCCAGGTTAAGCATTTCTATTTCCTCCTGGAATTCCCCATAGGTCTCATCCTTAATCTTTCCTCCCACAATTACCGGCTGTTTCGCCAAAACGGGTGAAACGGTAACATCCATCGTTATATTTACAAAGGGTGTCTGGAAACCCACCCGGGTGGGAACATTAAGATTAAAGATAAATTCCTGCATGGCCTGTTTTACTTCTTTATATGTCATACCGTCGTAACGAATAAAAGGAGCCAGGTAGGTATCGAAGTTTGCCAATGCTTGTGCTCCGGCCGCTTCTCCCTGAAGGGTATAAAAAAAGTTTACTATTTGACCAAGGGCTGTACGAAAATGTTTTGGAGGAGCAGACTCAACCTTTTGAGAAACACCGCTAAACCCATTTTCCAGGAGTTCAACCAGATCCCAGCCGCAGCAGTACGGAGCCAGGAGGCTTAAATCGTGAATGTGGAAGTCTCCCTGGCGGTGCGCGTCCCTTACCTCTTCAGGGTAAACCTTCTCCAGCCAGTACTTGGAGGTAACCGCAGAAATGATATGATTATTCAGTCCTTGTAAAGAATAATTCATATTACTGTTTTCATTTATGCGCCAGTCTTCTCCCCCCAGGTACTCCTGAAACATTTTTTCTGAGTTGAGAAGCAGGTGCTGAAAATCCCTAAGTTCCTCATGCTGCTTGCGATAAAGAATATAAGCTTTTGCTGTTTTAGCATGACCATTTTCGATGAGAACTTTTTCCACAAGATCCTGTACTTCTTCCACGCTGGGCAGTTCATCACGGTACTTTTCATTGAGAAGAGCCACAACCTGCTGAGAGAGCTTTCCCGCGGTCCTTCTATCTGCGCCTCCTACTGCCTCTGCAGCTTTAAATATGGCATTTATTATTCTTTCCTGGTCAAAAGCCACCACGCGGCCGTCTCTCTTAATGATTTTTTCCGACAAAATATTTCAACTCCTCCATAAAAATAGGATGTCGGTAGTTAGAATGAAGCGAACTCCAGTCCTGCGCCATCCTTTGGGACATGCAGTTAGTATGTAAATGGAGTGGTAAATGCTGAGCCGGATATTTATCACCGGCAGGAGCAAAGCGGAAAAACCATTTTCATACAATTGTTGTGTCATAGGGACAAGGCGAATATGTATTATTTATTTCAGTCTCATAAGCTATTTAATAGTAGTTCTCCATAACAATATAAAATCCTTCCTGTAAATTCCTATTAACATTATTATTTCTAAGTTAAAAAATAGCTGCCTTTATTATATTACAACGTAGGATTTTTTGAACCTCACGTCGAATAATAAAAAAATCAAAGAATAAAAAATCTAGTATCCATAAATAAGATCAATGAATAGTTCGGAAAAAGGAAGTGAGACGATGTTTAAAAAAGTACTTGTAGCTCTGGATTTTTCCGGTCCTGCCATGGAACTTTTCAGTTCTATCCCTGACTTAAAAAAGCTTGGTTTAGAAGAACTTTTGCTTGTTCATACTGTCAGGGTGGAATTGAGAGTACAGGATGGAATAAGCCCCCTACAGCTAAAGTTTTTGGAGAAAGTGAAGGAAAAAAAAGCCCAACTGGAAAAAGAAGGTTTCCATGTGGAAATAGAAGTCCCGGTTGGAGCACCCGTTGAAGAAATAAAACGGCTTGCAGAACAAAGAGATGTAGACCTTGTGCTAATTGGTTCAGTCGGAGAAAGCAGCCGTGTCAGGGAGCTGTTTCTGGGAAGTACGGTTGCAGACATGATCCGTATCTCTCCTGTACCTGTCCTGGTGGAAAAATATATTGCTATCGGTGATAAAGCAAGGCGACTCCCCATCTTTACAGACAAGCTGGCCACTGTATTAATGCCCACTGATTTTTCCCCCAGCGCAGAGCATGTTTATGAAAGAATTTTAGAGTTTTCTGATAAAATGGAGAAAGTTGTTCTTCTCACTGTAATAGATAAAGGTGATACTGTAGAAGCGTTAAAAGAAGCAGAGGACGAGGCCGAGAGAAGGCTGCTAGAATGGAAAAGAAAATTTACGGAGAAAGGTATTAACACCTTGCACCTTGTTTTAAAAGGTCCTGCCAGCCAGCAGATAGCCTTTGCTGCTGAACAGGAAGGGGCGACTCTCATAGCCATGGCCAGGAGAGGAAGAGGGCTCCTGGCTGGTCTCATGATTGGAAGCACGGCGGACCAGGTGATTAGGAAGACCAACCGCCCCGTGCTCTTGTTTGGAAAAAAAGATTAGATCATATTTTTATGTTTATTTAAAACTGGATAAAAATAAAGAGTCCGTGATTCCCTTCAGTCAGGGGAGTTAGACGGACTTTTTTTTAATTGGAGTGGTAGTGTAGGCTAACCGCAGAAACAGAGCTGCCTCTATTAGCAGTTGCCCCCCCACTCAGACAGCCCTGCGCCAACATAGTGTTGTTTGCAACAGAAATATTTGCAATCTATCCTAAATGTTTGCAATTGGCAAAATAGTTTTACATTATACCCAGGTGATGATATCCTATAATCATATTTTTAATTGGAAGGAGGCAATTATATGTCCCCAAGTATTGAAAATTTAAACCTTGAAATGGCCAAGAATCTGCAGAGTCTGACGGAACTTATTCAGGAAGCTTTATCTTTAGCTTTTAAAGGTTTTTTAACATCTGACAACCAGCACCTTAAAGAAGGTGAAAATAAAACACAAAAAACATATAAGCACCTTAAAGAGCTTCAAAAACTAATATCCTCTGATTCATCCCTTAGCGGTGAGGACATAGCCTCAGCAGCCATTATCCTGAGTCATTACCATAAAATATCTTTCGATCTCGAAAAATTGCTTTCGCTCATTGAAAACAAAAATATTGAAGGAATCCTTTTTACAGAAAAAGGGAAAACTGAACTGGATGAAATTTTTAGGGGTATTAAAAATCTCTTTTCCCACTTAAATGATGTTATTCTGACCAGAAATGTAGTTTTAATAGACCATATTCTAAAAGAAAAGAAAAATTACAATCAGCTTTCCCGTAAATTTGCCCAGGAACATGAGGATCGTCTCGTAAAGGGAATCTGTATGGCACACACTTCATCTTTATACCTTAACATACTTGACGTTTTGAATGATATTCTCTGGCATTTACAAGCTATTGTAGTGGAGTTAAAGAGCTAGGAAACAGGAAAATACCAAGAGAATACCAAGAATATACTTCCGGCAATTTTTTTGTGTAAATGGGTGGTGAGTCGCTGAAGCAGTAGCTCCAGGTTCAAGTGGCAAGCTCTTAACGGCTCAGCTCCGGCACTACGGCAACTTTCGTGGGAACTCCCATCCGGGTCGTCCACGGGTCTGCTGACGTCCTGTCAGCAGAGTTGCCTTCGTGCCTACGCTTTGCCGAGAGCTTTAGCCTACTTGAACCAAGTCGCCTCTGCCAACATCGATCACCACCTAGGCGAACATACGGGAGGGAAAACCCTTTTCAGACATAGTTTTGTCGTAGGATCGTGATAGTTATAATAGTATGTAAATTGATGGTGAATACTGTTGACGGAATAACTCCCTTTCCTGCGCCTAAAAGCTCTTGGCAAAACGAAGGTCCGAAATTGATCCTATGGTCACAACTATGAGCAAAAAGACGGTTACCAACCTCACGCAGATGGCGAAGAACTGTAGACTCGCGACTTGTGCAGCGAAGCAAAAAGTTCAGGTGAAGCGAGGGTTGGAGATGACCCGGCTGACTGGATGTCAGCTGCCGGCACCAGATCGGGGACATTCCCCGATGCTTTATCAGGGGTGTGTCCCCATTCCTTTTGTGATGGGAGTTCTGCCGGGAAGGTCAATTTTTTCAAGGTCTGGGGACACACCTCTTGCAGAGGAATGTCCCCTATACCCGAGCTGAACCGTGAGCTTCTGAGCGGAACTTAGAGCGAACTGCAGTCTGCGACATCTGCCGGAAAAACCCATATCCGGCTCAGCATTCACCACCTTAGTATGAACTTTCTTCAGCAGAACCTTATTCAGGTCTTCAATTTGCCTGATTATTAAATATGTATGGGCTGCCGGTTAAAATCCTGCAGCCCTACTTGCTTTTTGACCTGTTTCGACAAATGAAAGAGGCGACAGCATAGTTCGCATCTCCCAAGTAAATCCATCGGTCTTTAGCATAACAGCGCCGTGAAGATCTGTGCGGTATATTTGCACATTCCTTTCCTGAAGCGCACTTAGAGTAGCGGGATGTGGATGGCCAAAAGAATTGGAGCCCACAGTAATAACAGCCGCATTTGGTGAAACCTGATCAAGGAACTCGGGTAAATTTGAGAGATAGCCTCCGTGATGTGGCACTTTTAAAACATTGCTCGCCAGTGTCTTTTTCTCTTTCAGCAGGTACTCCACGGCTCTTACTTCAATATCCCCTGTAAAAAGGAAGCTTACCTCCTTATAGCTTAATTGCAAAACCAGGGAATTATTGTTCGTATCACTGTTTGAACCTCTAAATAATTGTGCAGGCGGGCTCAGGACCTCTGCCTTCAGAGATTGCCCAAGCACAAAATTATCTCCCTCTCTTATAATTTCCCGGGAAATATCCTTTTTTTCGGCAAATTTCAGCAGCTCAAGATAAGAACTCGTCTCAGGCAAATCCCCGTTCGTGACCAGCACTCCTACTGGAAATTTTTCCAGGACTGAAAACAAACCCCCATAATGATCCTCGTGAGGGTGACTAATGATTACCATATCCAGCTTTTTTATTCGTCGGTGCTCCAGGAATGGCACCAGGATAAAACGACCCGGCGCGTCAATATCTCCCTTAAAAGCAGGATTACCCCCGCCATCCAAAAGAATACAGCGCCCCTGGGGAGTTCGGATAAAAACAGCATCTCCCTGTCCCACGTCCAAAAATACAACTTCAAGGTACCCTGAGTCTTTTCCAGGCAACCCCCACAACGTTATAAAAAGCGAAAAGATTAGCAATAATGCTATGAAATGAAAAGGGCGCACTCTTTGTTTGAAATAGGAAAGCAATGAGAGCAGAAACATTCCCCCCAAGGCAAAAAACAGCAAAAAAGAATAGTAAAATACAAGTTCCAGGATTCTTGGGGGGAATACTTCAAGATATGCAAATGGCAGGGAACCGATTTTCCCGGCAACTAACAGAATGTAAGCCAAAAGCGGGTAATTGGCAAGACTTGAGAGTGACCCGACCATAGGAAATACCAGTCCCAGCAGTGCGGAAGTAAGTCCAATACCCAGCACCAGGGCCATCACAGGTAAAATCAGCATATTGGAAAATAGAGCTACCAGGGAAATCTCTTTGAAATAAAAGGCAGTCAAGGGTATAACACCCAGCTGGGCCGACAGGGTAACTGCAATTAAGGAAGAAATGTTGAACACCAGGGATGAAGGAATAAAAGCAGCTGATTTGCTGAAGAAAGTTGAGATTTTATCTGTCAGGAGCGGAGTAAAAAAAATGATCGACAGTGTCGCAGCATAGGAAAACTGGAAACCCACAGAAAAAAGTAAGAGAGGATTGTAAACTAGGGTAACCAGCGCCGCAAAGGCCACGGCGGTGGGAAGATCCTTGCCGCGGCCCAGGTAGACTGCTCCCATCCCCATGATTGCCATTATAAAGGCCCTTAACATAGCAGGTTTTAAACCACAAATGTAGATATAAGCAAAAAGAAACAACGCCATCAACAAAAAGGCCTGCCATCCTTTAAGCCCCATTCTATTACCGGCAAAGAAAAGAAATGCAGCAATTAAGCCCACATGCAGCCCGGATACAGCCAGCAGGTGGGAAACCCCTGACGATCTAAACAACCTCTCCGTATCTGGATCAAGCGCCCTTCTCTCCCCGAAAAGCATCCCCACCAGCAGATTACCCGCTCTTTCGGGGAGGTAAGACCTTAACACACCCGACATTTTCTCCTTAACCTGAAGGGCTCCCAGTCTCAGGCGTGAAATATCTACCGAAAGACCCAGTGACTCGGCATCCTTTGTCGATCCGTAAAATGCTGCCACCATGCCCTGGGTTTCCAGGAAGAAGCGGTAGTCAAAACCGCCCGGATTGCGGCGGCTGGCAGGTTCATATATTGTGCCCCGGAGAGAAACATATTGGCCGTAAAAGAAGACAGGGATTTCTCCCCCTTCCTGGAGACGAAGCACGACCCGGGTTTGTCCACGAACATTATGCTCTTCTCCCTGGACAAGAAATTTTTCCGACTGCAGGGGAAAAACCACATCGTTCTCCCGCCACACGGGTTCCCCTGCAACTGTGCCCACCATGGTACCCCGCTCCCCGCTGAATACGCGGATATTTCCACGGGATCTTTCCAGGGAAAAGTGGCAGGACAGGGCTCCAGCAGTGAGAAAAATTAGCAGTAAGAAGATAACAAATTGTTTTCCTCTTAGTATCTGGACGAGGGATAAAATAAAGGAGATGCATAGGACGGTAATGATAACCGGAAGAGAAAAATATTGCCCCAGCACAATTCCGGCGGCAAAACAAAGGGTTAATATTACAAGAGGTCGGTTTATCATGAAATAATAGTTCTACAAAAGGTAAAGATTTCCTCTTTTTCAATTTATAACGAGTTTGGCGTTAAAATTTTCCAGTTGCGCAACCATGGGGCTTCAAAGGGTCTGAAAAAATAATTTCGCTACTACATGGTAGAGTGTTCCAGTATTTTGTCGAGATATTTCTTCCCAAAGAGATGCCCAAAGCCAGGATTTTTCAGCAGTTCGGCTTGTTCCGATGTTATTTCCGTAATGCTTTCAACGTAACTCTCACTATCTTTGGAGCCGATGAGGTAATTTTATACAGTCAAAAGTTGCTATGGTTGCGGTAAATCCTTGGAAGGCATAGCACCGACGAGTACTGAGAGACGCCAGGTATTTGACCTTCCACCGCTTAAAGTGGACGTTACAGAGCATTTAGTCGAAAGTAAGGTCTGCCCTTGCTGCGGCACGAAAAACAAAGCCAGTTTCCCCGAAGGGGTAACCTATCCAGTACAGTACGGCGATAATTTGAAAGGTCTTTTGATCTACCTGAACCAGTATCAAATGCTCCCCTATGACGCTAAAAGGGGCAGTAAGGCAACAGATGAAATCCATATTCTGCCAGGATTTAAAGGGACAGCGGTCCATGACTTCTGGAAATCATATTTGAACTACAAATGCGCTCACGCCCTTTGCAATGCCCATCATTTAAGGGAACTGGCCCCAGGAGATGATCGACCTGCTTCTTAAGATCAAAGGTGTTGTGGAAAAAAGAGAAACCACTAGTAGTTTGTATGGTTTCATAGGTATAGGATTTCGTTTTTCATCTGTCAACTGATATGGCTTTTCATCCATGCAAATTACCGGGTAAAGTTAATCAAAAGGCTGAGTTATAGATCTAAGACATCTTCCATACACGCCACAAATTCAGAACTTTGTTTTGGTGGGATGCACCAACATTTATGGAGATGTGGCTTTAATTCGTTTTTTTAGAAGGCGACTTACAGCTTCATGAGAAATGCTATCAATAAATTCCAATTCGACAGCTTTGTCTGCCAATAATCTAAGAGTCCATCTGGATCTTCCTTCTGGTGGTAAACTGCAACTTAAAGCAATAATTTTAGCTTCAACTTCGCCTGTGATTTTAGGTTTTACCGGCGGTGTGCCACGTTTTTTTCTGGAAATTGCGGCATTTAATCCATTCAAAGCATATTCCTTGCGAATAGTATGAACGGTCTGTTTATGCACATTGAATAATTCTGCAATTTCATCTTCGGTTTTCTTTTCTTTAAAGCTGTTTTCATCTGCAGCCAACAAAATGTTTGCATGCATGATAGTTTTTGCTGAAGCTGATCCCTTAGAAATAATATCAAGTCATGTTCTACGTTCTTTAGCAGTAAGCCTGACATGATAGACATTTTTCGAAACGATAAACACCTCTCTTTCTATAATAATGCATACCATAAAAAGAGTGTAACTACTCAGATAAAAGACAAGTGAAGCTTGGGGACGGTTCGAGCGTCACCGTAGCGTAGCGAAGGTCCGAAGGGAAGACGATGGAACCGTCCCCATGCTTTGCGTCCCGAGCAACTAAGTAACCTAATGGCTGAGTA
>JAUSPO010000081.1 GCA_030656575.1 Bacillota bacterium | reverse complement strand
GACTCCCAGGGTGATAAGTAACTGATATCGTTGGGCTTTTAGCTTTTAGCCTAGCGTTTAGCCAGAGCTTTTGGCAAATGTTCAGAAACATCGGTCTTGGAAACATGTAAAACAGGAGGATATAAGATGGCTATTGAATATTTAGATAAAGGAAATGATGATGGAACTTGTCTGGGACAGTCAGCATCAGAGAAGATAAGTTTTTACGGAGCAACTCCGCAGGTGCAGGCAGCATTTGCGACAGCGACAGTGGTAACAACAGCAGCGACCAATACAACGCCTTATGGTTTTGCTACTGCAGGGCAGGCTGATGCTATTGTTACGCTTGTAAACGAACTTCGTGCCGAGCTTGTAGCGTTGGGACTTGTAAGAACAGCATAAATAAAGGGGGCTTTATGCCCCCTTTTTATCTTTTATGAGTGTTTTTATTGTGGAAAATATCGAATGTAAGGAAAGGACATAGGAGAGAATTATGGCTACGGCAAATACGTTTACCGATGCGGCTTATCGGCTATGTGGGATGCTTTCGCCGACAACAAACGAAAATGAGTATGGGCTTGAGGCATTAAATAACATGCTCTCTTTATGGGGTGCTGATTTTCTTGTTCCGGTTGTAACGAGGGAAAGCAAAGCCCTTACAATAGGGACTTCGGAATATACCATAGGTGCTGGTGGGGACTTAGATACAGTTCGACCAATGAGAATCGAAAACGCCTACCTGAAGGATTCAGACGGGTACAGTTATCCTTTAAAGGAAATGTCAGCAGATGAATATAATGACATCACCCTTAAAACACAAGAAGGCAGACCGACAAAGTATTATTTCATTCCTGATGAAACCTTAAGCAAAATTATCTTCAACTTTGAACCGGATGCAGCATACACGCTTTATTTTGAGTCATGGAAAAACTTCACAGAATTTGCGGCACTTACAACTACAGTAACACTCCCAAACGAATACAAAGAAGCTATCATCAGCAATCTTGCGATTATTCTTGGAGAAGAGAACTCCATTGATTTGCCTAAATCTGTATATGCAAGAGCAGATGCTTCGTTGAGTTTGATTTCGAGACTGGTAGCTATAACAAGAATCCCACCTAAAGCGAAGTTTGAGTTCACGGGTGGGCAAAGGTACAACATTACAACTGATGAATAGGTAAATAATGGGTAGATATTCTGGAGAGACATATAAAATATTATGCAGCGTTAAGGGTATAAACAACAACCTTAACATAAACGCTGTTGAACCAGACGCCCTTATCTGGCCTTCCAAGAATATTGATTTAACAAAAGGTGGTTGGGGAAGACGTTTAGGTACTGCTAAGATTAATTCTACAGTAATTACAGATGCCCCACGTATAATGGGAATTTATGATTTCCTAAAAATAGGTGGAACGCAACACATAGTTTTCGCTACAAGTGATGGAAAAATATACAGGACTCCCACTATTACTATAAAGACCGGCCTGGGGACAAGCAAGTATGCTAATTTCAGCATGTTTAACAATGTTATGTTTTATTGTAATGGGTATAATATCCCTCAAACTTGGGATGGTTCTGCCGCTTCAACATCCGATTTAACTACTATTCCAACAGATTGGACAGGTACTAACTATCCTTCCGTAATGATAAGACATGGTAGGGGTAATTCTGAAAGGATGTGGGCTTTTGGGTGTCCTTCTACACCTTACACAATTTATGTAACACCTAATGGAGATGGCACAGACTTTTCGGATGCTAATGTAGTTACCTTTTCAATAGATACCGGAGACAATGCCGGCATCGTAGGGGGTGTAGTTTATAAAGACCAGTTAATTTTATTCGGCAAAAGAAACACCTTTATCATGGACGATGCCGATACTAATACAGATAATTGGGGATATTCTGCTTTTACGAGAGAAGGTGGAGTAGCTCATCAGAGGCTAATCATCCCGACACAAAATGACATTATTTGTATGATGGAAGATGGGACTATTTACTCACTTGCAGCGGCAGAACAATATGGAGATTATAAAGCAGCTTCAATAACAAAAGCTAAGTTTATGGATAGATGGGTACAAGATAATGTAAGGCTTTCATACATAGAGCATTTTCATGGGATTTACGATCCAGTTAAAAAGAAAGTTAAAATATTTGTAGTAAGAACAGGACAGACTGCGGTTGATACTGCAATGGTTTATTACGTGGAAACCGGCGAATGGATGATAGAGGACAATGTTACCTATAATTCAGGATATAGTGCTTCAGCATCGGAATTAGTCAAAGTATCACCTGGAGTTTACGAAGTTTATACTGGAGATTATTCGGGGTTTATTTGGCATTTAGAACAAACTGCAAAAAATGATGCCAGCAACGGATACGAAAGCAAAGCCTTAACGCCTTATTTATTCTTTGAAAACGCAAGGGAGTCTAAGCTGTTTAGTAGGTGCTGGATAGACCTTGAGCCGGACACAACATATAATTTAAATGTTAGATTTTATGTTGATGAAATTTATGCAAGAACAGTTTCAATGTCGGGAGATGTTGGAGCGTTGGGGTCTTTTGTTCTTGGTGTGAATGTTATTGGGACAGAGCAACTGACTACTGTTTCCTTTCCTTTAGGGGTAATAGGGGAAAAAATACAGTTTGAATTTACGCAGTCCACAGCAGATGAAGATTTCTTCATGTCTCAATTAATGATCGACTTTAAACCTCTTGGGAAGCGGGCAAACAGATGAAATTAACCTGTAAATATCATCAAGACTCAAGAACGTTAACGCTCTACTTTCCTGAAGAGTTTGACACAACCAATCTTGCCGATGCTTCTGTAACCACTGCTAAGTTGGCGACTAATTCAGTAACCACACTAAAGATAGTGGACGCAGCCGTAGAGTCAGTTAAGTTAGCCACAGCTTGCATTACAAGCGCAAAGGTAGCCTCCGAAGCCATAGGTTCAAGTCATCTTCAAGATGCTTTAATAACCACAGCTAAAATAGCTAATTTTGCGGTGAGTACAGACAAATTAGCCGATCTTTTAATTACAGCCGGCAAACTTGCAACTAATGCTGTAACAGAAACAAAAATACTAAACAGTGCTATTACCAATGTAAAATTAGCAGATTCAGCAGTTGACACAGCGAAGTTGAATGCTCTTTCAGTTACTGCGGCAAAGTTAGCAGCAAGTTCCATTGGAGATGCAAAATTAGACAGGACGACAGACCCCATATTAATTGGAACAGCAGATATTGTTAATGCATCAATTACATCGGCCAAAATAGGGGCTTTAGCAGTAGGATCAGCCGCAATTGCAGGAGCAGCAATCACCAACGCCAAGATAGGAAACCTTGCAGTTGATTCAGCACAAATAGCAGACGCCGCAATAACCTCAGCCAAAATAGGGGCTTTAGCAGTCGGAGCTGCAGCCATAGCTTCGGGAGCGATAGGCACGGCTAAAATAGCAGACGCAGCTATTATATCAGCGAAGATAGACGATGCCTCTATTACCACAGCAAAAATATATGATTTGGCGGTGGTAGGTGCAAAAATAGCAAATGCAACAATACTGGGCGGACACATAGCGGCAAGCACAATCACGGCTGATAAATTTTATTCGACCTTATATGGTGATATGAACCAGGCGATGGATTATGTCAAAACTGTTCTTGGAGCCGGTGATGAATATGAACATGATATGACCAATGCGGATTTAGCAGCCGGAACGCATAGCACTATTGATGCCGATACTCATATAGATTACGGCAGTTCAATCAGAATCGCCACTGCGGTGGAGTGGGATGACGTAGGGGCTGTCTGGGATACCGGAACATGGGATGAGCCTACGGCTGCCGGTGGTAATTGGACATCAGCTTCAAATGATATTGGAGCTTCTAAAACATTGCAACTGTCTTTGAGGTTTACCCAAGTTGAGGAAACTCCCGCTTCGACTACTCCTACAATCAAAGCTCAATACTCAATTCTTGGTGGCAGTTTCGGGGCAAACAGTCCTGCTTTTGATGATGGGCTCTGGGAAACTTTACCAATACGGCAAATTACAGGTAATATTTACAAGGCTGTTGGTGCTTTGTTTACTTTTAGATATTTCAAAATAAAGGTCGAGCTTGCCACTACAACTACTACAGATAGAATAATTCTTCGTACAATGACGTTTTTGGGGAATGTGGTAAATCTGTTCGGTCAGATAATCAACAAGGCAATAGCCGCCGGTGGAGCTACAATTAGTTTAAGCGGTTTTAATACTACTCCAGCAATAACAGTAACACCTGTTGGGGCAACCTTACTATTGCCTTTAATAACAGCTCAATCGTTAAATAGTGTAACAGTAAAATTATATAATTTAGCCGGAAACGATGTTGGTGGAAATGCAAACTTAGTGATAATAGGAATTTAGGAGGGATATAATATGTGCGCATACGATGCAACAAAACCAGTGACAGGCGGTAGTTTAGTGGCTGCTGATATTAGAGAAAATTTCAGGGCATTAAAAGACGATGGGCTTGTAGCTGTCTCCACCGCCCAGATAGCAGACGGATCTATTACAGAAGCCAAATTACTTGCTCCTACGGTGGGGGATACTGTTAACTGTAGATATGATCCTGAAAGAGGTACAAAAGAAACTGCCAATCTTCTTAGGAAAGGGTTTTCTGTATTAAAAGCAGGAGCTTTCAGAATCAAATTCGACTTAAGAAGTGAAAGCGCAGGTCAAACTGCATATGGGTCGGTCTACAGAAACGGTGTGTTAGTCGGATCGGAACAAAGTGTATCTGGTCTAACGTATGCAACAAGAAGTCAAGATATAGCGGGCTGGGTTGCAGGAGATCAGATGGAGATATACTGGAAAACAAGCAGTGCGACTTATTTTGCCTATATAAGAAATATTAGAATAGGTACAGCAGTAGCTTGTCTTGGGGTGGCATAAGATCCCGAAACCCGACTACATCAAAGTAAGGAAACTTAAAAAGAAATGAAAGAATATACCAATGAAGATTACGATTATATAAAGACTTCATTAAAAGATGAGGGCTTGACAGACGAAAAAATGACATTTGAAACTGATAATACCTTTATTACCGATGTTGGTTTCTTTTCATATCGGATAGAAGGCGAATATCCAAGACTGATGCATTTTTATGTTGATAAGGATAAACGTGGCGGGGGTAATTTTAGGAGGTTAGCAAGGGATTTCTGGGGTAAGTTAATCGAAGGGGAACATTTATTTTGTGTCATTGAATTACCAAAAGGCAAACAATACCTTAAAAGGTTTATAGAATATTATGGCGGTAAAGAACCATATTACGAGGAAAACGGAAACAAATACTATCTTGTACCGACGATTGGGAGGATAAGAAAATGAAAGTTTATTTTTATTTTGAAAGTGAGTGGAGTGAAGAAAGGCAAATCTACGAAACTGTCAATGCTGTAACAGAAGAATATGAAGGTTCTGTTGCTTTATGCAAGGGTGGCACCACCATCGAAGCACCTAAGCCTTCGGCAGAGGAAATCGCTTTACAAGCAGAACAACTAAAAATCCTCCAGCTTCAGCAAACCGAATCAGCACAAATGAGACCGTATGTTCTTAAAGGTATGGGGTTAATGGAAGAAGATGGCGCACTTCGTTATATGACCGAGGAAGAGCGGACAGCAGGCATGGGCGAATTAGAGAGGGGTCAGTATGATTTAACCAAGATGTCCCAGGAGAGACAGGCTCAGGCTTATGCAGGGGAGCTTCCAATAAGCCCTGCATTAGAGAAAAGCATAGCAGGGCAAGAAAAGCAAATGCAGGAAGCCCTATCTCAACGACTTGGCCCCAACTGGATGATGACTACACCAGGTCAACAAGCGATAGCAAGTCTAAGACAGAACGCAGACTTACTACGTGAGGAAGCCCGCAGGGGAGCGATAAGCGGTGAAGGGGGGTTACTTCTTTCAAATCTTGGATATTTAGGCAACGTGGAGGGAGTTCAGACTCAAATGGCAGGTCAGTTTCCTTCACGGACAAGTGGATTGTTTGGTGGTTATGGACAATTACAGCAACCATATCAGCAACAGAGATATATGGAATATGAGGCCTCGGCAGCAAGCGCACAGGCACGTGCTCAACGACAGGCAGGGCTTATGGGTGGGTTTGGCAGTCTGCTTGGGTCAGGAATACGGGCGGGTGGAATGTATGCGGGCTTGCAGGCATTGGGTCCTGCTGCTAAAGCTGCTGCTCCTGCTGTTTTTCTTGTCTAAAATATTGAAAGAAAACATTAAAGCCATGATTTCGCCAATTAAGAAAATAGAAGCTATCAGGGGGGTTGAGTTTGATTGGAGAAATGGAGACGGACACGATGTTGGGGTTATAGCAGAAGAACTTGAAAAAGTAATACCCGAAGCTGTTACTGAAATCAATGGGATAAAAGCCGTCTATTATTATAAAATCTTGCCACTTTTGATAGAGGTTGTTAAAGCTCAACAGGCACAGATAAAAAAGTTACAGGAGGTGTCAAATGCCTAATCCAAGCCCTTGGGGTGGATTTATGGAGGGAATTGCCAAAGGCATAAGCGGAGGAACAGAAAACTACTTTGCTCTTGCTTTGAAGAAAATAGACAGAGATGACAAGATAGCAGAGCAAAGACTATCATTAGGATTAGCGATGTATAAACTCCATGATGGTAATCCTGATGCGCAAAAAGATATTCTGCAAAACTTCATAGCCCCGTCTTTTGATCATTTCAATAATCGTGGGGATGCAAGTTTTACGCCGGAAGAAAGGAAATCATTTTTTGATACTTTTGACCCTGGAAGTGCCCCAAGTAAGCAACTCTTTAAAGAATTTCGTAAGATAGATGCGGCAAAGAATAAAGGGAAAATAACAGGAACTGCGGCTATTGATTCTTTCTATAAAGCTCTTGAGGGATATACAGGCAAGTTATCTGAAACAGAACAAGCCGGAGTAAAGTTTAGAAAAGAACGATTCGAACGAGAAGAAAAAGCTGCTTTATTTGAACCTTCACAGCTTGCCTTACAATTCAAGGGCGAAGCAGAAACAGCCGCAGCAGAGGCACAGCCGTTTATGCCAGGTGGACAGATGGTACGTATGCCTTCTCCTACAGCGATTTCTATGGGGCTTACTGGACCTGGACAAGGTGAACAGATGCAGGGGTTAATTAGAGGTGGTGAGTCTGTAAAAGATGCGCGTGGGTTATTAACACCTAAACCTCCTACAGAAATGGAACTGTTCCAAAAAGACCCAGGAAAGTATAAGGCATTTAAAGAGGCTGGTCGGAAGGCGGAAGAAGAAAAAGGAATAACCATCGCTCAAAAAGAAACAAGAGCACAGAATTTCATTAAAAACTATGGCCCGACAGTTGACAAGTTTGACCGAATAATTGAAATAAAGCCAGAGCAAAGACTCCCGAGGTTAAAAGGATGGTTTAGAACACGAGAACTTGAAAAGAAAAGAGGGTATTTCACCCGAGAAGAATTAAACCAAATAGAACAAACCATTATGACTGGATTACGAATTGAGCCAAAAATTCAACAAAACATAAACCTTTCAAGAGATCAAGGTGCAACTGAAGAACAAATAAGGACGTTACTCGAAGAATATCTTAAAGGTATAAAGTAATGGAAATAAGTCCCGCTATCAGAAAAATATGGGAAAAGGACATACCCCAGAAGGCAAGCAAGGGAATTTCCGGTATTCCTTCCGAGATCAGAAAAATATGGGAAGAACCTAAAGAGTCACGCCAAGAACCCAAGAAACCTACAATGCTGGATAGAATAGAAATAGAGCAACAAAAGCGTGAATCTGCCTATGGTGATATTGGACAAGCAATGGCTGAATCTATTGGTGGTCAGTTAATCAAGCCAGAAGAACCGCGAATAGGTGGGCGATCTGTCATGGGAAGTATTTTTGATGTATTAAGTCGTGGCGAATACGCTTCTGCTAATGTTGCCAAAGACTATATACTGGGGAAGCCTTTTGATATGGATTCTGTTATTGAAGGAATAAAAGGAGAAAAAAAGGGGACTTATGATGAATTAAGTGAGGCTGTTTTTTCTGAATGGTCGCCGTGGAAACGCAAAGCTATGGGATTTGCAATGGCTGTAATGTTTGATCCAACAACGTATGCCCCTACTGGAGTATTAACAGTTCCCTTTAAGGCGGCTATGCGGTTAAGACCAGTTGAGAAGGGACTGAGAGCCATAGAAAAGACTCCTGTCGGCAAGGCGTTTGTTTCTGGTGCTGGACTACCCAAACCTTATTATGAAGCAAAATACTACGCAAAGAAAGGTTTAGAAGCAGAAGAGCAGAGAGTATTCCGACAAGTTGAAAAGTTAAGAAGTGGATTAACTAAAGAAGATATGGAAAAGATGTCTTATTTCAGGCAACATCCAGATAAACTCCATGAATTAACCCCACAATTAAAAGCCAAACTTGAAAAAGTTGGGGATATGTTTGACGAGTTCGCCACTAAAGCTGAAGCAGATGGAATCATAACACCCGAAATGGCAAATAAGTGGCGTGGCAGAGATGTTCCGTATATACCCGGTTATTATCCGGCAAGGGGAATAAGATTGGCAAAAGGTGATATGCCACCTTCGATGTTTGAAAAGGTGAGAAAGCCTACCTTTATGAAACAGAAGAAGTTTGAAACACTTGATGATGCCGTACAGCTATCTAACAAGTTTGGACAAATTGCTAATGCAAAAACTATCGAAGAAGCAAAAGGATTAATGAAGTCACTTGATCTTGAAGATGCGTTTGGAAAAGTGTCCAATCTTGGCATAAAAGATATTAGAGGTTACGCAAAACAATTAAGTGACAATTATATGCCTGAATTAAATATAGTCAAATCTACTGCTTATAGGGGCATAGAACAGGCAAGATTCACAGCAAGAAAACAGTTTATTGATAATACTTTAGAAACTTTCGGAATTAAAATAAAAGCTGGAACTAAAATTGTACCCGAAGGGCACGGGATTTATTTGCCTAAAGGTGCGATAAGGATGTATTCAACTGAAGTCCTTGATCCTGCGTTTATTAAAGATTTTAAGGGTCTTGCTGATAAATTAAAAGACCTGAGAATAAAGACTGAAAAAGTTGCTACTATTAAAAAAACAACGGAAACCACAGTAACTGGAGTTGGGAAACTTGCAGAAACGGGCCCATTGGCAAAAATGGAAGAGGTTGTGAGGGGAGCTTTGACAAACAGGGGAATGACAATACCGGAAGCCAATGTTTATATAGGAAAGTTAAAAGCTCAAGGTTCTGATGCAGTTGATGATATTATTAAAGAAGTAAATGAAAAATCTGAAACAATACGAACTATTCTTGATTCTAAAGCATTAGAAGGTGATTTGATAGACATAAGTAAATTAACTGATTTACAGAAAAAACAAATGGTAGGTATTACTACCAGAGTTCCAACATATTCATTGCCAAAGGAAATAGCAGATGATTTAAACTATGCCTCTAAAATTATGGGTGGTGATCCTGCTACCGCTAAGATGTTTCAGTTGTTTGATAAAACTCAAAACATGTGGAAGGGATTTGCTACGGCTGTCAGACTCCCGTTCCATTTGAGGAACATGTATTCTAACTGGTGGCAAGCCGCATTATCTGGTGTGCAAAATCCATATAGGTTTGTTCAATCTGCCCAAATTCAAAAGAGTTTTTTTACCAAAACTAAAGGGAAAATCCAGTTAGGAGAAAATGTTTATACCTTCAAAGAACTTAGAGATATGGCAAATAAATTAGGCATCAGGGGTAAGGGGTGGTTAGGTGCTGATATTGATATCAAGATGTTTGATGAAATTGATTCTATGGTCAAATATGGACAGTTCCGTAAATTAACGCCAATGAAACTTGGAAGAAATTTTGGAACGATGATTGAAGATAATTCACGGTTAGCCGTATTTATTGATCAGCTTGCTAAAGGTAAATCCCCACATGATGCTTCCCGAACTGTCCGTAAATACTTGTTTGATTACCAGGAACTTTGTTTTGATTCAGATACAGAAATATTAACGAATGAAGGGTGGAAAAAATGGGATGAAATGGAAGCAAGATTACAGGTTCTTTCCTTTAATCTTGAGAAAGATTGTCTTGAGTGGAATGACATAAACTATGTACATATACAAGACTTTGATGGAGAGTTAAATCATTGGTATTCAACACGGTTTGATGCAATGGTAACAGATAAACACAAGTGGGTTGTATATGGAGACAAAGCAAAACATGGAAACCATAATAGAATTATCAGGGATAAATATTCTTTAGTTGAAACGGTAAATGCTAAGAATAAGTTAAAAGTTTCGAGCAATCAATATGCTACTCCAGAACACAAAGCCATTTTTAGTGATGTTTTTGTAGAATTAATTGGTTGGGTGTTGACCGAAGGTAACTATTCCCATCAAGGAAAATCAATCCAGATTTATCAATCCGTTGTTAATGAAGATAAAATAGATAGATTGCGTAAGTGTTGGGAAAACATTCAAAAAAAATATCAAGGAACATTTTCAGAATATGTTTTTGAAAGAAAAAACAATATTCATTCATTTTATATAGGAAAAGAATTAGCACATAAAATTATTGACATGTTTCCCGACAAGCAATTAACAGTAGAGTTTTTAATAAAACTTACAAATGAGCAATTAGGCTTATTATATGAAGTTATGATGATTACTGATGGAACAAAGCATTGTAAAAGCGGGCATGAAGTTTTCACTCAAAAAGGAGATATTTTTTCTGGTGCGTTTCAGGTATTAGCTTTTCTTCTTGGCAAAAGAAGTCGTTGCAGGAAATCGTCAAGGGACGGAAAAGTATATAATACAATTAGTGTTTATTCGTCAAAAGATATTTATATTGATGAATTAAAAAAGGAAAAAATAAAATATACCGGAAAGATATGGTGTGTTAATTCGGACAATAAAACGGTAGTAGCACGAAGAAGGGGGACCATTTATTTAAGTGGTAACACAGATTTTGAACGTAAGGTAATGAAGCGGGTGATACCGTTTTATACCTGGACTCGGAAAAACGCCCCGCTTCAAATACAAAGTCTTGTTGAACAACCACGCAAATATCAAATGTATGCAAAGGCATTAAGGGCATTCGATGAAGAAGAAACTCAAGAAGAACGAATGGCTAAACCTGAATATTTCGATAAGATGATGTACGTTAAAAGTCCATTCAAATCTAAACTTGGGAAACCTCTTTATATGGCTATTGATTTGCCACCGTTGGAATTTAACAGAGTTACCGATATGCACCAATGGTTAAGTTCTTCAACTCCATTCAAGGTTATTCCTGAGATAATTTTTAATTTTAAGACATTTCCTGAACCGGGAAAGTTAGGCAAACCACTTGAATTAGCAAGAGCACCTTTCTGGGTTGGCTGGTTGCCCGAGCCTGTTTTTACCCAAATGACCAAGCGTGGACTTATTGACAAAAGAATGAATATCAGTACCGGAGAATATGAACTTGGTATAAACAAGAAATTGTTGCATGGAATACACACAGCATTACCGTTTTTAAATGAACAGAGCAGAATACATGCCGCACCAATAACCCTTGAAGATGAAAATCCTGAAAACAAGAGAAAATCCTATCTGAGTGGTGTTGGATTTAAGACTTTGGATATTCCAAGAGAAATAGGAAGAAGAGCCAGTGAGGCTGACGTAAGGACGGGATATATAGAGAGCTTTGTTAGTCAACGAGGCAGATTACCAACAATGCAAGAACTCGAAGAATTAAAGTAGGGAGATAAATTATGGCACTACTAAGTCGAATCAAGACGTGGGTAAATAAAGAGATACTCACTCACACAGCTTTAAACGCTGAGTTTGACAACATCACTTCACAGGTTGAGGCTGGCGCAACCGCAGACCAGACTGGGGCTGAAATTAAAGTAGCCTATGAAGCGGAAGCGGACACTAATGCTTATAATGATGCGGCAGTATCAAAATTGGCTGGGATAGAAGCCCTCGCAGATGTTACTGACGCTGTGAACGTAGGTAGTTCCATACATGGCGTAGCAAATAAAGCCGCTCCAGTGGATGCGGATAAAGTCCCTTTGATAGACACAGCGGCTGCCAGCGTTCTCAAAACATCAACATGGGCGAATATCAAGGCAACGCTAAAGGCTTACTTTGATACGCTGTATAACCTTTATTCCCACCCTAACCATAGTGGTGATGTGACTTCTGTAACAGATGGAGCGCAGACTATAGCAGCCAATGCAGTAACAAACGCCAAAGCAGCACAGATGGCGACGAAAACCTATAAGGGGCGCACTACGGCAGCCACTGGGAATTCAGAAGATGTTGCGGTCGCTACAGTTAAGGCTGATTTAGCCTTGGTTAAAGGAGACGTTGGATTAGGGAACGTAGAGAATACTGCCCACTCCACCGATGCTCATATAATGGCAATAGATGGGAGAGATGTTTCTGTTGACGGGACTAAGCTGGACGGCATAGAAGCACTGGCCGATGTTACTGATAACACAAATGTAAATGCCGCTGGTGCTACCATGAACGCTGACACAGATGTCAGTGCAAATGGTTGGGTTGTAGATGAAGATAGTATGGCGAGTAATCTTGCCACAAAAGTTCCAACTCAGCAATCGGTAAAGGCGTATGTTGATGCGGTAGCTTCTGGTCTTGATCTAAAAGATTCTTCCCGAGTTGCTACTGCCGCTGCTTTGCCTGCCTGCACACCCGCTGGTGCTGGGGTTGGAAAAACCTTAACCGCAGATGCAGTCGGGATTCTCACTGTTGATGGGGTTGCTACGGTTCTTAATGATCGGATTCTTGTCAAGAATCAAGTTGCAGGAGCTGACAACGGAATCTATAAGGTTACTACCGAAGGAACTGCTGCGGTAGCTTTTATCTTAACCAGAGCAACTGACTTTGACACAGAAGTTACTGCCGGAGCATTTACGTATGTTGAAGAAGGAACAGTCGGGGATAATAAAGGATATGCGCTGACTACCAACAACCCAATTACGGTTGACACAACGGCATTAGTATTTAGTATCTTTTCCGGTAGCGCAGGCGATGTCTCCGCCGCCGCTGCACTAACCGCTAATGCACTTATCGTGGGTGATGATGGAGCGAAGGGGGTTAAGACGCTTGCTTTCGGTGACGCCTTAGCCCTACCCAGAGTTAATGCAGCCGGTAACGCTGTAGAGTTTGGCACAGGCGGTCAAATAGCCTTCCCTGCCGCAGCAGTTCCAAGTGCCGATCCGAATACGATAGATGATTATGAAAAGGGGACGTGGACACCTGCGCTTACTCCATATTCGGGGGCATTTGACGTATTAACCTATACTACACAGATAGGCAAATACACAAAGATAGGGAATCAAGTTACCTTATCTTTTCATATATATGTAAATGCTTTTACAATCGGCACTGCTGCCACAGCCATTGAACTTACCGGCCTTCCGTTTTCTTTTGGTGCAGCTACGTTCAATTATGGTGGCGGTGTCATTAACCAGATTGTGGCGTGGAGTACCGTTGGCCCGGACTCTCTTCCTATTGGCGATTTAGCATCGTATATGTGGCTAAGATATAAGTCCGCAACCGGGTTTACAAATGTTCCTCCTGCCAATATAGCGGCATCTTGTCAGGTATCTGGAACGATCTTAATGTTTATTAGCTAATAAGGAGGAGGCTCAAAATGACAATGCTTAAAAGTGCAAAATATCATCATTCAGTAACCGAGAACGGCAACATTCAAGTCCGACTCGTTACCGAATATCTCAAAGACGGTAAGCTCATAGACAAGAAATACGGCGACCCCTATACTCCAGCCGACACAAAAGACATGACTGGTTGGGATGACAGGTCAAAGGCTATAGTTGCGGCGATTACTGATTCAAAGGTGCTGATTGATTTTGCAGGGGAAGCTCTGGCTCTATACGAAGAATATGTTAAGGGCGTAGAGGAGGGCGGCGATCTTGGTATTCAGGAAGTAGTCTCATATGACCGAGTTATCGAAGAGGACGGAAAGATTGCAGTTCGCAGAATAACCCGAATCTTTGACGAGGGCGTGGAAGTCTCAAAGAAATATCATCGTTCATGGATAATGCCGGGACAAGACCCAACGGGGAATGATGTTATGAGCAAAGCCATTGCGAAGAAAATTCACACACCGAAAGTTATTGTAGATTATAAAGCGAAGATAGCGACACAGGCAATTGAGAATGAACCGATTAAAGTAACCAAATAGGAGTCATCATGGAAATAGCAACTCAAATCATTGCGGCGATAGGGAGGAGTCATGGCAGAAAAGACTAACGGAACAGGAAAGATAATCACTTGGATTATAGGATTGCTTGTCTTAATTGCAATGGCTGTCTCAGGTTATACAGTCGGCAGAGTTGATAAAATTCAGAACGCCCTTGCCTCTGATTATGTACAGAAGATTGATTATAACAGAGACAGGGTAGAACTTAAAGAACTCATTAAAAGCATGGACATTAAGATTGACCGTCTGTTGCGGAAATAAAGGATAGTGTAATGTGGGAAACGATAGAATGGTTTGAACCTAAAGAATTTGATGATCCCCTGTATCCTGAATCAGGGCTTAATATTGATATGAGGATTCCAGTAACTCTTGATGCTCTAAGAAAGAAAACTGGCTGGCCTATTATTCCTCATTGGAAAGTTGGCGGCTGTGTAGATATGCACGGTAACCACGGGCACGCTGAGAAGAGTTATCATCTTACCAAAGTGGGGGCTTCTGCTTGCGACTTTCATTTTAAGACAGATGCCTCAATGAGAGAACAGATTGCTCATGTACTACACGCCGGTTTTTATGCAGTGGGAATTTACTTTTGCTGGAGATGGAACGATAAAAATTTAGATGTGGGTTTTCATGTCGACTTTAGGCCTATATATGGGTTTCAAGTCTGGACTTGCAGAGAAAAGGGCAAGTACGTTTACTTGGTATAAGGAGGGTGATGTGATGGATTTTTTTACAACGCTGCCGGTTATCGGCAAAATAATCGAAAAAGGTCTCGACGTGGTCGATCAATTTGTCGAGGACAAAGACCAGGCGAATAAAATTAAAGCAGCTATCACAGAAAAGATAAACGAGCAGGATCATAAAAAAGTTATTGAGGAAATCAGAGCCTCGGCAGAGATAATAAAAACTGAGGCGACCGGGTCCTGGCTTCAAAAAAACTGGCGGCCTATGCTTATGTTGACAATTATCGCGATCATATTTAACAACTACGTCCTGTTTCCTTATTTGTCAATGTTCACTTCAAAAGCTGTAATCCTGGAGCTCCCAGGCGGCCTGTGGGCGTTGCTAAATGTTGGTGTTGGTGGTTATGTTGCCGGTAGATCGGCGGAAAAAATCTTTTCGTTGCGGAAAGGGCGCTAAGTCCATGCTGCTTGGCATGACCGCGGCGGCGCGCCTGAAGACCGGGGCCGTGGGTGGCGTGCCGCACTCGGCTGGGTATGTGTCGGTGGGGTGACTACTCCGTCAGCTAAAGCAGACGGCTTCCCAGTTCAGCGACCCGCCTAATAGCACGTGGTCTCCCTGGGCGTTTGAGCGGTTTGGACATGTCCTGCCCTACCGTTGAAAGTTTACCGAATTGGAGGATATTTTGAGAAGCGTTAAAGTCTCTGTCAACAACTTGACCACAACCTTGACACGGCCATTCTCTATCGGCAAGTGTCAGGGATTCATTGATCCATCCACACTTAAAACAGCGTTTGCTGCTGGGGAAGAACCGGTCGGTTTGTCCAAAATATACCCCATTCCATTCAGATTTATATTTCACTTGTCGGATGAATTCAGACCAGCTTGCATCTGCAATGGACTTGGCCAAGCAATGATTTTTAATCATCCCTTTCACGTGCAGGTCTTCGGCAAAAATAGCTTGATTTTCGCTTACCAGCCGATGGCTCAACTTATGAAGGAAATCGTTTCTTTGGTTAGAAATTGTTTCGTGGATACGGGCAACTTTAATCCGTGCCTTATTTCTTCTATTACTACCCTTAACTTTACGAGAGAGCAATTGTTGAAGATGTTTCAATTTATCTTCGGACTTGCGAAGAAACTTGGGCGGTTCAATGCTCTCATTTTCGGATGTTACAAGAAAAGACTTAAGGCCAAGATCAATTCCTGTTTCTTTGCCTTCCTTTTTTGGCTTAACGTCCTTTTCAATTTCACAAAGAACAGAAGCAAAATATTTGCCGGAAGGAGCCTTGGAAACCGTAACGTTTTTCATCGTGCCCTCCATTCCCCTATGGAGAACAATTTTAATCGGAGTGAGTTTCGGGATATTAAGTTGTTTCATTTTAGTATCTATGTTAAAGTTTTGAGGCACGGAAAAAGACTGTTTCCGACTTTTCTTTTTGAAATTAGGGAACTTAAAACCGTGATTAAAGAAATGATTATAAGCGTTATCAAGATGTCTCAAAGACTGTTGAAGAGCCTGAGAATTGGACTCTTGAAGCCAGACGGTATCGGGTTGTTGTTTAAGTTCAGTCAACATCTTTGCCGTATCGTGATAGTTAAGGCTTTGTTTTTCCTGTCCTTTATTTGTAGCATAGTAGTCTATCCGTTGACGGAGAAAATAGTTATAGACAAAGCGAGCTTGCCCAAAATGAGAGGTGAGAACTTTTTCCTGTTCGACCGTTGGATACAAGCGATATTGAAATGCTTTGTTAATTGTTTTAATCATGGATTACAATATATATGCTATTTGTGTAAAGTCAAGGATTAAATAGGAGACATCGTTGCACCATAAGCCCTCCCCTTCTTCATCCGCCACTTACTCGCCTGTCTTGTCAAAAGTGGTAATCTCCTTGTTCGTTAATCTCGCTTTTTATGTTATCGCTAAGATCAAATCCCTGCTTTCTTAACCATTCGATGAGATTGAAACCTGCTGAGTTCTTTTCTATTTTAGTAAGTATTGCTTTCATCATGGATACACGATCCGTATTCTGTCTTTTATGTTCCTGCTATCGATATGAAGCCAGTTAGTGCTTGCCTCAATACAGGTTATATGCTGTAAAAGCGGATGGTTTTGATTCGCTAAAATTCGCTGTCTTGCCTCTTCTGCAGGTATATCCTTAATATCACAATCAATCGCATTAGCAAAACGATGTTGACTCCATTTGCCTCCGATAGTGCAAAATACAGTTCTTAACCCGCTCCACTGGAATTCACCGCCCCAGTGCCAATTATTTATTGTCACCGGGACACCAAAATATTCTCTGATTCCGTCAGCGGCCATAAGAATTAGGGGATTTAAAAACATCCATGCCTCATCACCGAACCGTTTATAGGTTACGGGATCAACCAGTTCGTAAATTTTAAAATGTTTGCATTTATACATCTTTTCTCCTTAAATTGCCGCAAGATTCCGCTTATTGCTCTGTTAGTTCCTATTTAAAAGCTGAAGGTGAAATAGTTTCCCCTGCTTTTTGGCAAGCATCTTTCCATTCCCTCCACTTGCCAATATTAAAAGTTTCATCTCCACCTGCGAATATTTCCATACTTTTCGCAGATCGGACAGCCATCCCCGCTTGGTCAGAAAGTTCTCGAACCTGATTGTAAGTGTTTGAAAGCGTTCCCATGATAAAATCTTCTTTGGTAAGTGCACTGAGTTTTTCAATCGCTTCGTTTATTATTTGATCTTTTCTTTTCATGTTTTCTCCTTGGTGTTGATCATGATTGCTCTCTACCTCTCATCAAGTGGCTGACGTTCTTTTTCGGCGAGGTCAGCCAACCCAACATCGGATTAAAAGGAGGAGTAGTTTCTAAATTATGCAAACGCCATGTATTGGTTTACGATGTTTTCAAGTTCTTCTTTTGTTAATGTGCTATTATAAACACGCTTCAAGAGTACATTGATTGTCTTATTATAAAGAGCCGAAAACTCTTCCTCTGTCATGTTTGAAA
>JAUSPO010000065.1 GCA_030656575.1 Bacillota bacterium | reverse complement strand
AGGATCACCCTGGATTAGATTCAGATCTTCCTGAGGATGATGGATACTCACATTAATCGCCTTATCAGTGGCAGGTGATTCCAAAAGTGATCTGGCATCCATAAGAACCTGAACAATGTTCAATTCCTGTTTTTTCATGATACTTTTACTGCTTTCAATACGGGAGAGGTCCAAAAGATCTTTTAACAGGCGAGCCAGTCTCTCGGCCTCTTTATCAATGATAGTAAGAATATTTCTCACAACCACTGGTTTTTCCCAGTTTGTTTCATCAAGGAGAGTCTCAGCATAACCCTTGATCACGGTTAAAGGGGTGCGAAGTTCATGAGAAACATTTGCCACGAACTCACTGCGCATACGCTCCAGCGAACGAAGACCAGTGATATCGTATAAAACAGTGAGGGCGCCCATTACTTCTTTTGCTGAATGTCCTCTTACAGCAACCATATGGACCTGCAGTACACGCGTATCGGGAACGAATAAATTTAGCTCGAAGGATTTTAGGTCACCCGTTTTCAATACTTCCTGCAGATTTTCATGTAAAAGAAAGTTTCTTAACGCAGCCTGCAGAGAAAGGCCCACAACATTTTCTCTGTTAACACCAAAAATTTTCTCGGCAGCATCATTAATAAAGTCCAGATTGCCTCTGCCGTTACAGAGGATTACCCCGCTGGTCATGGCAGACATCACAGTTTCCAGTTTGCTTTTCTCCTGTGAGATTTGCCAAACTTTTTCTTTCAGTGTCTGCCCCATATCATTAATCGTTTGGGCGAGAACCCCAAGTTCGTCCCCGCTTTTAAATAATACTTTTCGGTCAAAATTTCCCGAAGAAATAAACCTTGCCACACTCCCTATTTCTTCGATAGGATTAACCAGGCTGCGGGAAAAGCGCAGGCTTAAAATAGCAGCAGTAGTAAGAACAAACAAAAGCACCGATAAGAGAATAAGCCTTAATTGTGCAATACTCCCTTTAATAAATGAAAGCGGCACAGCAAAGCGGATAATATCACCCGCAGCACTGCCTTCATCAATAACCAGAGCCGCATAATACATACTCATATCAGCGGTAGAACTATATCTCAGGGATTACACCTTTTCCTGCTTCTAAGGCAGCCTGTACTTCGGGACGATTCCATCAAAAGCTTTAAAAGTTCATTCTCTTTATGAGTTAGAGTTAAAAGCTTGTCTCTGAGACCTTATATTCTTCCGGTTTAAGAGTAATTTCGCCAACATTAATAGTTTCAGTTTCATCTATTTTAGGCTCTTTATTGTCTTTGCTGCGTAATTGAACCTTTATACGTGAAAGCAGCTCTCTTACACTAAAAGGTTTGGTAACATAATCATCTGCTCCCAACTCTAATCCCAGCACTATATCAAGTTCTTCGCTCCTGGCCGTGATCATAATAATTGGAATATTTTTCATTCCCTCAAGGGCACGTAAAGTACGACATACTTCGTATCCATCGATTCCCGGCAGCATGATATCTAAGAGTATCAAATCAGGTTTAAGTCTCTTTGCAAGCTCAAGACCCTTATGTCCTTCTTCAGCTGTAATAACCTTGTAGCCATGTTTTTCCAAGTTTAGCGCAGTAAACCCACGATTTCCTCATCATCTTCAACGACTAAAATTGTTTTCAAGATTTCACCTTTCTTTCCTATGATTTCTATTTATTTTCATAAATAAAAAATAGCTTTATGGTTACAATATATAACGAAAGAGGGGTCCACAATGGCCGAGTCAAGACTACTGTAAGGTCATAATGGCTTTGCAGTAGTCAGCCAAAGGCTGGTATCGGATCCGAAAGGGTTCGATACCAGCCGGCGGGAAGACTGTGTTATGTTCTGAATTGGCTCCGGGATGGTTCATGAAGATCATCCCGGGGTCACAAAGAATATAACATGGTCGAGCGAAGATCAGTATGAGTTCCCTAAAATACATTAATTACCTGTGTTTTCAAACACAACTTTGAGGATATAGAGGTCGATGACGGTCGGAAGATCGTCACCGGCTTCCAAGGGGATTTATACTGGTCGAGCCAAGGCTGTGGTAGGTTCTGAATCGGTCTCTTACAGTCAAATGACTGTGGGAGGCTGAACAAGGATCTACCTCAGCTGGAAGCAAAGGTCATTGTGGGCTCTCTTTTTTATTATTTTAATTAGCTAATTATACATCCAATAAGAAACCACTCTTAGCAGATTTTTCTTTTTTTTTATGATATAATTAGAAAAAAGTAATTGCAGGTGGATTTTATGAATCAAATTGATAGCGTTGTAGTCGCTCGTGCAGCCTTGCAGCTTTCCATGAGCCACAGCAGAGAAGCGGAAAGAAAACTTAAAGAGAACTACTTGTTATTAGGAATTAAATCAACTGCTGTGGATTATGGAGGAGAATTCCTCGCTTCCTTACAAAAAGTTATTGAAAGAGCTGTTGTAGCAGCAAAAAGGGAACATCTTATTGAACAGACTATTTTAGGTGAGGGCGCAGTAGCGGGTGCTGCCAGGGAAGCTCTTTCCCAGGTAATGCCTAAAGCCCTAGGACTCAATGTGGGGGGTAAAGTGGGTATAGCCAGAAAAGATGAACACCTTGTTGTGGCAATTTTTTTTGCCATAGGGCTGCTTCACTTAAACGAAGTCTGCATAGGCATGGGGCACAGGGTAATCTAGGAGGCAAGGTATTCAGAATTCAGTAGCAAGAATATCGAGCACCCATTTATTTACTACCCCTCAAGTATCACCTATCAAGATCCTTCGTAAGAAAAAGGTAGTATGGGCATTCTTCAACCAAACCTTGAACAAAACTGTTTTTATTATTCTGATTCCTGACTCCTGACTTCTGAGTGTTACTCTTCTTCTTTTCCCTCAACTTCTTGGAAATATAACCCCCGATTTTACCTGTTTCCCGGGAGGTAAGATTCGCCCAGCCTCTTTCGGCAATTTCCTCTTCTAACCCAAGTTCAATGGCAATTTCCTCTTTCATATTCTTCATTTTATTTTTTTCTTTCTCTTTTTCTGGATCTTTTTCTTTTTTCTTTTTTGGTTTTTTAGTCATACGGTATCATCTCCTGCTGCAGGCTTATCTTTTATTTTGGTCTGCAATCAGTCTTTGTATGCAATTAAAGTATTATCGTAAAGTAATCATCCCTGTCCTACCCTCACTAATTTCTCCAACCACGGCAGAATGAGTAAGCCCTTTATCTTTCAACAGCCGGATAGCCTCTTCTGTTTTTTCTTTATCGACTGCCATTAAAAGACCCCCTGAGGTTTGGGGATCACAGAGAATATCAAGCCATATATCAATATTGGTTCCCCCGGTGGTAACCAGTTTTTCCAGAACATACTCCCTGTTTGACTTAGCCCCTCCTGGAACAAGCCCCTGTTCAGCAAGATCCATAACACCGTTAACTAGAGGTATGGAATCCAGATATATTATGGAATCAAAACCGCCTTCCCCAATCATCTCATTAACGTGGCCTAAGAGACCAAAACCGGTAATATCGGTACACGTTTTAACTCCTACTGTGCGGGCAACATCGGCTGCATACTTATTCAGTGTCGTCATCCAATGGATCATCTCTTCAAGGGAATTTGGGTGGACAAGATCTCCTTTATGCGCAGTCGTAATGATCCCGGAACCAAGAGGCTTGGTTAAAATCAATTGATCCCCCGGCTTGAAGCCCCCTTTTCTGAAAATATCTCCGGGTGCTGCCACACCTGTAACAGCAAGACCATACTTAGGCTCATCGTCATTGATAGTATGTCCTCCCACAAGCAAAGCTCCGGCTTCAGAGACTTTTTCAGCCCCTCCTCTTAAGATCTCCACAAGGATATCTGTTCCCAACTTACGACAAGGAAAGCAGACGATATTCATTGCTGTAAGGGGCCTGCCGCCCATGGCATATACATCACTTAAAGCATTCACTGCAGCGATCTGACCATAATAATAAGGATCGTCCACAACCGGAGGGAAAAAATCAACAGTTTGTATAAGAGCGATTTCATCACTTAAACGATAAACAGCGGCATCATCGGGATATTCGGTCCCTACAAGCAGGTTTTCATCTTTTTGAACCGGCAGGAAAGGAACAATTTTGGCCAGGTCCCCTGGCCCTATTTTAGCAGCTCAACCAGCAGAAGAAGATAAGCTTGTCAACCTAATTTTATCTTGACCCATAAAAATCACCCCTCAAGTTGAATAGTTTCACAGCTTCCTTCAAGAGTATCGATGAATAATAAACGATTCCTTAAAAGCTCTTTTTTGTTTATAAGTAACTTTATTGCTTCCTGTACCTGCCACGCTGCAACCAGCGCTGGTGTAGTGGCCGGGTTGCCCAGTTCTTTTTCTATACCATTATCCTTTCCTTTTTCAAAGGATCTATAAATGGCATTTAGGCCCTGGTCTCCTGGTAGTATGGTTGACACCTGACCATAAAACTGGGCGATAGCCCCATGAATCATGGGTATTGACAACTTTTTACATGTTTCCTGCAATAAAAATCTTGTTCTAAGATTATCGAGACAGTCCAGAATCACATGGCAGCCGTCAAGCAGGCTTTCAATATTATCCTCCGTGGCCATTTGTGCAAAAGGAATAGCATCCACGGCAGCGTTTACCTTATTTATTCTATTCCTGGAAACTTCCGCCTTTTTTTCTCCTAAGTTTTCCTCCGTAGCAAGCACCTGGCGGTTCAGATTACTTTCGCTAAAAGAATCCCCGTCAATGAGTAGAAGCGTACCCACTCCCATCCTCGCCAGTAGTTCTGCAGCAAGGCCTCCCAAACCACCCAGACCCATTACGGCCGCGCGTGAATTGAGCAAAAGGATTTGTCCCTGCATCCCCCCAACAGTTCCCAGGCTGCGCTCATACCGTTCTGGAATAATACTGTTTTTTAGGGCAGTGATTTCCGCTTCTTTAATCGAACAGGAGAATTGAGATGCCACGCTCCGCACAGATGAAAGAGAAATTGTAAAATAGGGCTTACCCGCTGGCGATATACTCTCTTCTGCTAATAGCTTTATTGCCTCAGAAAATTCCTGCAAGGTGGAACACCTCTTTCCAGATAATGAACCGGCGTCCTGTGTATTGGCTGTCTAAAGCAGGCATAGGCATCCCTGCAAGTGTGCCGCAACGGCTGTCAACCACCGGCAATAGGAGGGAAAATTGCTACTCTTTCCCCTTCCTGCAGAATATAATCCCATTCCTGACGACGGTTGTTTACAAAAGCCTGCTTACTCTCACCAGGAGGAATATTTAACTTCTTTAGAAGATTTTCTATGGTACTTCCCTCCGGCAGCTGCACTCTAAAAGGTTCAGAGCTTTCCCCATTGGGGTTATATGTTCTCAATGTGGCAAAAAGTGCCGCTTCGATGGTAATCATTTCTTTCACCATCCTTTTTAAAATAAAACCGAGCCTAAGTCTATCTTAGCACAGGCCCGGTTATGAGACAATATGAACACATTATTATTTCCAGATTTTGTCCAATTCTTCATCAGTGATATCAAAGACTACATTGTGGGGAGGCAGTGGTTCATAACGCATAAACTCGGGAGGACGGTCATCTTCCTTGCTGAATCCTGCCTTTGCGTTAAAGTCATTTTCTATAGAAAGAATATCCATTCCAATACGTCCCACATCGCTTACGGTCCAATTCGTTCCCAGGACGCCGTTAATAGTTTCAACCATTCCTTCCATTCCATCAGAAATATCCAGAATTGGAAAGGCTATAAAGAGGCAGTACCCTGAAGCATCGATGAAAGCCGTGGCTGTCTGAAAAGCTTTGGAGAGTTCCACCTTACCCTTGGGGTCAAGGGGATCAGCCTGACCTCCCACAGAAAGGATTTCAGTTGTGATTGTATACCCGGCGGTATGATCCGCGCCCATGGGACTGGTAATATAGGTAGTACCTATACCTTTTACTGCACGGGGTTCATAAGCAGGCATGGCCTGTCTCTTTACCGTTGGAATACGGGTTAAGCCATAAGCCTTTCCTGTAAATTCCGCGCCGTTTCCAAGGATATGACCCAGAGAAGTACCTGTGCGGATCTGGTCTAACAAATCAATTGCACCATTCCCATCACCAAAGGAAATGACCCCTGCCTCCATCGCTAATCCTACAGTAACACCTGCCTCGATAGTATCTAAACCAATGTCGTTGCAGTGATAGATAAGCTTAGCAATAGTATCAAGGTCATCAATTTCACAGTTGGCGCCAAAGGCCCAGTCCGACTCGTACTCCACACAGGAAACTATCTCAGAACCGTCAGCCGCCGGGTAGACATTGGAACAGCGAATAATACAGCCTGGATGGCATCCGTGTCCCATCATTCCAGCCCCGCCCCGTTCTTTTACCTTTTCAGCAATACTCTCACCGGAGGTTTTTGACGCTCCCTTAAATTGACCAGAACTGAAGTTACGGGTAGGCAGGCCGCCCACTTCATTTAGAACATTAATGAGAATAGCTGTTCCAAACGAATTTAATGCTCCACCCGGTTTGGTCAGATCGTGTGTTCTTATGGCTTCAACCAGCTTTTTCTGACCCTGCTTAAAAAGATCGATATTCTGGATGGACACTCCTGGAGCACCGGCATCATTAACAACTATTGCTTTAAGACCTTTGCTGCCAAGAACAGCTCCTAATCCGCCCCTGCCTGCATAACGGCTGGGACGGCCCTCTGGATCATTAAACGAAATACCTGCCATGGCCATGCGCTTCTCACCGGAAGGACCGATACCCATAAGAGAGGAGTTCTTAAGAGGATACTCTTTAAAGAGGGTATCCGCTGTTTCGTACATTCCTTTTCCTTTAAGGTTTTCAGCACTTATTAATTCTGCGCCGTCTTTGTCGACCTTTAGCATCCAGAGCCCTTCAGTGGCGAGACCTTCTATGATAATAGCTTTAATACCAAGCCTTCCAAGGCGCTGGCTGAAAGGAGTGCCGGCGTTAGATTCCTTAATCCCACCGGTTAATGGGGATTTACCACCGACAGAAAGACGACCCGAGCTTGGGGCTGAAGTACCTGTAACAACGCCGGGGGCAATAACAATCTTGTTATTGGGCCCCAAAGCATGGCAGAGTGGGGGTACTTCATCGGCAACCAGGCAGGAAGTCAGGTGGCGCCCACCCATCTTTGAATATTTCTCCTGGACCTCTTCTTCTTTCACTGTTCTCTCAGTCATGTTTACCCTCAAAAACTTCATAAATCAATGCACCTCCGTTTTTTTTACAGGTTTATGGCGCAGCAGAAAGGTATTGCAGGTCTATTACCCTGGCACCTCCCCAGAGACGCTCCAGGTTATAAAAAGAACGTTCTTCCGGAATAAAGATATGGATAACCAAAGTCCCAAAATCCACAAGGATCCAACTGGCATCCCGGTATCCTTCCATTCGCAGCAGGCTGTACTCTTCATCCGGAAGGCTTTCCAATATGTGATCACTCAGCGCTTTGGTTTGTATTTTTGAATTACCATGGCAGATAAGGAAATAATCCGCAATAACGGAAATGGGCCCAATTTCTAATAGTATAACATCCACAGCTTTTTTCTCATTTAACAAACGAACTGCCTTGAGGGCAAATTCCTTTGTATCCAAAGACAAACATATCTCCTCCTTGCTTTTTTCCGATTAAATTTTATAAGGAAAAGTTTTTTCCTATCACAACCGTTACCATAACAGGATAATCAGGTAAAGGCTCTTTAAAAAATTCTGCTCCGGGAATAAGAACGGCCACCTCTCTGGCAGGCTCAATATCTTCCAGGCGTGATATAACTTGACTGCGCTGATATTCATAGTTGTCAGCATTATCTATCTTTACTACCTGAAAACCTTCACTTTCCAATATCTGTGCTGCTTTAGAGGCAATACCTGCCACACCACTTCCATTTAGAACCTCAACAGTGATCATTTCACGTGGAATAATAAACTCTTTCCCAAGGTTCCCCATCATCTGAGCTATCTGGGTCCGGTTGGGCTCAAAATATAGATCTCCGTTAAAATCTCTCCACATCCCAGGCAGCTGCACTATTAAGTTTTGTGGATCAAAAAATGGCTGTAAATCAGCAAAAAAAGATTGCATTTCCTTCCAGGAGAGGTCTGTGTCCAGATAAGGAGAAGCTTCCCTTATAGAGGCGGACGTACTTAATATTCCCTTTTTCCCTCCCAAAAAACTGACGAGACTGTTAAGAACTCTGGCTCTGCGTGATGCCCGCTCCAGGGGCTCTTCATCTTTTTCCCCTTTTAAAAAGTAATCAAGATAATCCTCACCTTTAAGAGTATATCCTTTGTAAGGTATTCCACCTCTGGAATCAACAAGAGGAGAAATACCATTATAATTAATTTCTATGAAATGATGTACAGGAGCATTCAGAAATAAAGAAATTTGAGCTATTAATAATTCTCCTCCCCCTTCATTATAAAAATGACTGGGGGTAAAAACAGAGATAAGACTCTTTTCTTCGTCATTTTCCTCTTCAGCAAGAGGCTCCGTGGAAACAATCTTATCTGCCAGACGGTGAAGCAATGTCTCTCCCGGAATAAAGACTGTGTGAAAGGAAGCATCGTCTTCAGGATAATTTAAAAAGAACAGTTCCTCAATAATCGCCTCGCCGTTTTTTTCAACAAGACCATAGATAAGGTAGTTAGTTCCGGCATTCCGGGAAGCACTGCGTAGATTCCTTGCCCAATCCCCTTCGTTTTGCAGATCCTGAAAGGAACCCAGAAACCTCATTCCTAAAAGCAAAACAATAACAAGAAGAGCAAGAGCCAGTATAAAAAAAAGGCGTTTTTTGCGCAGCCGAACTTTTTTTGATTTGACCGGATTAGAAAGCTTCATAATTCTGTAACTCCTGATTATTTTTTCTTATTGATAAAATCAGGGAATTCCGAAAGGCTATGGAATGAGGATGTACTATTTTTTCCATTTCAATAACATACTTTATGGTCATATCCACGGCGAACAGGAGAGCCCTTTGAAGATCGTATAGGGCAACCTCCCGTAAAACCTGAACACCGGGACAGCTTCTGCTTGGTTCAATATAATCGGCCAGGTAGACTATTTTTGCCAGAGTAGACATTCCCGGAATACCTGTTGTATGACTTTTAACCGCATCTAAGATATCCCTATCCCGTATTCCCAGTTCCTGTTCCACCAGCCAGGCACCAACCGGAGCATGCAGCAGCGCAGGTTCCTGTAGGGTCACAGCGTCTACGATGTTGTGTTTTGAAGCAATCTGATACAAGGCATCCTCTGAAAAAGTTTTACCATAGTCATGCAGTATCCCGGCAAGAGCAGCTTTTTCACTATCAATGCCATACGCAGCAGCAAGCCTCAGAGCTGTTTCCTCAACTCCCAGCGAATGGATAAACAGCTCATCACTTATTTTGTTCTTCAAAATTTCTCGCGCATGTTTAATATTCATTCAAGATACACCATAATAATATTATTTGACAGAAGAAAGGACATTCCTTCTATAGAAGTAAAAATAAAAAAAAGGCAACTTTAAAGTTGCCTGTCTTCTTTCGGTTTAGCTTCATTTACAACTAGGCGGCGCCCGTCAACTTCAGCACCGTTCATATTTTCAAGTATTTTTTCAGCATCTTCATCACTTACCTCAACAAAACCATACCCCCTGGAACGACCGGTAGCTCTTTCAGTGATAATGCGGCAACCTAAAACTTCACCATGCTGCGCAAATATATTTTGGAGCTCTTCTTCCGTAGTCCCCCAGGAAACATTCCCTACATAGAGGGTTTTCATATTGTCACCTCGCTTCCCGGCATTATGTACTTATTGTATATTATGCAATAGAAAAAAGTAGTTTATACTTCTTTCACCTCCCTTAAGTAATTATGCCGGTGGGTAACATGGAGAAGAGTCTGGGAACTTTGTTCTCGAAGCGGCACCATTCTTGCAACGATATATAAAACAACCTTTCGCTTCAGGTGACTTTAGGCCTTCAGGATTAAGGGGTTGCCACACTCCCCTCTCCTTAAACGGTTAACCCAAGGGGCATCAAAACGGTAACTGATTATCTTCTCTTAGGTATTTCTGATGAAGCTATTAAAGCCAATAATTAAGCACAAACAGTGAGGAGAATATTTTTTACATCATAGCACTTAAAAAGTCAGAAGTCAAGTTATCACCTTAGATAAAGCCGGTTCTTATGAATATACTGCTCTACCGGTTCAGGTGTTAAATACTTAATCGTTTTCCCCTGTGCTACTCTCCTTCGAATAAAAGTAGAAGAAATTGCCATGGCTGGTATTTCCAACAAATGAACCCGCTTGATAATTTCGGGGAAGGCGGGCCCAAAAATCACTTTCAGTTTACGGAAGGAATAACCCGGCCGTGAAGCAGCGATAAAAGAACAGAGTTCAAGAAGTTCCTTGTAATCCTTCCATGTTGTGATATCAAGGATGGCATCCGCACCCGTGATAAAATAAAGCTTTAGCTTGTTGTAATCATATATTTCAAAAAAACGTCGCACTGTATCAATTGTAAAAGATGACTGTTTCGTTTCTATTTCTAATCGGGATACAGTAAAAAAAGGATTATCCACTACAGCAAGAAGGGTCATTAAATAACGATGATCCGCAGAATTGATTAAATTTTTATCTTTATGAGGAGGATTTCCTGCAGGAATAAAAACAACATGATCCAGATTAAAATGCTGGCGGGCCACTTCTGCTGTTACTAAATGCCCCATATGGATGGGATCAAAAGTTCCTCCCATAATTCCCAGGTTTAAAAATTCCCCGTTTGGTTTCGGTAATAAGAAGCTCATTGTTCCTTTGTTCCCGGTTTTCATTGAGAATATGTAAATTCAAACTCTCCTATCCGGACAGTATCCCCTTCTTTAATATCCATCTTTAAAAGCTCTTTCTCCACACCCATTTTTTTTATAATTTCCTGGAAACGACGCAGGCCTCCGGGACTATTCAAATCAGATCTTAAAACAGCTTTCTCCACATCTTCTCCGCTAACAATGTAGATATCCCCTTCGATGCGGACGGATAATTCCCGGTGCTGGAGAGGAGGTAAGAATATGATCTCATCTTCATTATACCCCTCTTCATAACCCTCTTCTTTAAAAAAGTTAACATTTTCCTGTACCTGTCTGTGCAGTTCATTAAGCAGGGCGTCAACACCTGCACCCGTAACTGCAGAAACAGGAAAAACCTGAGTTTCCGGCACCTTTTCACTGAAATCCTTTACATTTTGAGCCGACCAGGGCAGGTCCATTTTATTGGCAGCAACAACACTGGGCTTATGCAGCATTTCTTCATGATAGAGCATTAATTCTTCCTGTAATTTCTTATAATCTAAATAAGGATCGCGTCCTTCTGTCCCGGAAATATCGACCAGATACAGTAAAATCCGCGTTCTCTCAATATGTTTTAGAAATTGATGGCCAAGGCCTGCTCCTGTATGCGCTCCCTCAATTATTCCCGGCAGATCCGCAACAACAAATGAACGTTCTTCCCCAAGATAAACAACACCAAGCTGCGGTGTTAAAGTTGTGAAAGGATAATCTGCAATTTTAGGCTTTGCAGCTGAAATACGCGAGAGAAGAGTTGATTTTCCCGCATTGGGGAAACCAACCAGCCCCACATCTGCCAGCAGTTTTAATTCAAGAATTAAAGTCCGCTCTTCTCCAGGTTCTCCTTTTTGGGCAAAATCCGGAGCACGGCGACGGGAACTGACAAATCTGGCATTCCCCCCACCTCCCTTGCCACCTTTGGCTATTACAGCCTTCATTCCCGGGCGACGAAGGTCTCCAAGCAACAGCCCATCTTCATCCTTGATAACCGTTCCCACAGGAACCTTGATATAATAAGGTTCACGACTTTTGCCATGCCTGTTTGCTGATCCACCATGAACACCGTTTTCAGCACGCAGGTGCGGACGATAGCTAATATCGATAAGGGTATTCTTTTCAAGGGATGCCACAAGAATAACATCCCCTCCTTTTCCCCCGTCGCCTCCGTCAGGACCCCCATGAGGGATAAATTTTTCACGCCTGAAGGAAACAATTCCGTTTCCTCCGTTGCCACCTCTAACAAATACCTTAACACGATCTACAAACAAAAAAAACCACCGCTCCTAAAAAAAATCCCGGGAAACCCCGGGTTTATTCTGCTGGATATACGTGAACCTGTCTTTTCGACTTACCTAGCCGCTCAAAAGCAACCAAACCGTCAGCCATGGCATACAGGGTATCATCTCTTCCCTTACCAACATTAACTCCCGGGTGAATCCGGGTGCCTCTCTGACGTACAATAATACTGCCTGCTGAGACTTCCTGGCCTCCATACCTTTTGACACCCAGTCTTTTGGCGTTGCTGTCACGCCCGTTTCTGGAACTGCCAACTCCCTTTTTATGAGCAAATAACTGTAGATTAATTTTTCTCATTTGTAAGCCTGATTAAGGCTGTACACCTCCTTAAAAGGTTTTCTCTCCCTTAATTGTCTTTCTAAAAATTCTTTCCGGAAACTATTCTTCCGCATAATCCAGATAACGCGGATATGACATGGCTGTTTCCTTTAAACCCAGCAGCATAGTTTCAAGGAGCAAATAAAGCTTCTCCTTTTTATCATTTTCGATTTCAAACGGGACTGAAAGAAACAAATATCCTTCCTCCATCTTAAGGGGAGGCCTGATACCCAACAGGTCATCCAGGGCAAAAATAACTGTCTGAGTAAGGACAGAAACGGCAGCACAAACGATATCACTGCCACATGGGGCAGAAAGAGCATGTCCGCTGACTTCTACAGAAACAAGATTATTATCTTTACCTCGTTTTACCTTTACTTTTACCATCTGAACCCTACCCGTTATTTATGACTCATCAATTTTTTGAATAATCAATTGGGTAAAGGGTTGACGGTGACCTTGTTTCTTTCTGTAATTTTTCTTGGGTTTGAATTTGAATACAATGATCTTTTTACCTTTACCATGAGATAATACTTTTGCCGTAACTTTCGCTCCCTTTAGATAAGGAGTACCAATTTCCATCCCATTCTCATCTTCATCCCTGATTGCCAGGATCCTATCAAAAACAACATCTGTTCCGATTTCTGCCTCTAACTTTTCCACTTTCACGATGCTGCCTTCAGATACTTTGAACTGCTTTCCACCAGATTCAATAATCGCGTACATAAATTAATACCTCTCTCACTTTGGACTCGCCGTTTAAGGTAATTTTACCTGAAACATAAAATTTTAGAAACCTTAACCCGTGCGGTTGAGGATGCCCTGTAATTTTAGCATATAAGATATTTATTGTCAACAATGGGCTTATCGAAGTTATCGAAGATCGTGCACTGGCGATAGCAAGTAAATAAGTAAATAAGTAAATAAGTTAAGGGACAGGCACCGTATTAAAAACTATTTGTAACTACTCAGCCATTAGGTTACTTAGTCGCTCGGGACGCAAAGCATGGGGACGGTTCCATCGTCTTCCCACTAGCTATGGTAAGGCGACACACCCCATTTTTCAAGATCGGGTAGGAGGCTACCCATTATTTGAGTAGCCGACCTCCCACACCACCGTGCGTACCGTTCGGTACACGGCGGTTCCTCAGTTTACGCTGTAACTCGCCGATAGTACTCAGAAAAGAATAGGTATCCAAAT
>JAUSPO010000064.1 GCA_030656575.1 Bacillota bacterium | reverse complement strand
GCGGTACCACTCCATTTACGCAGGAAGCACGGGGACGGTTCTCTTGCTTCCTCTGAACCAATTTCGTTCGCCGCCCCATTTACAGACTATCTTATTTTTAGGAAGCACGGGGACGGTTCTCTTGCTTCCTCTGAACCAATTTCGTTCGCCGCCCCATTTACAGACTATCTTATTTTGAGGCGTTAACGTTTTCGTATTCCTCTGCCAGATCTTTAATACTGGTCTCTTCCAACTCAGAAAGCATTATTCCCTGAGTACGTTTCCAGATACCGTGAAGAGGGCAGTATTCTGTTTTGTGGCAGTATTCTTGCTGGGTTAGGCAGCGGGTTAGGCCAAGGGGGCCGTCAAAAAGCTCAATAACCATTTTCAGGGAAATGTCTTTTGGGTCCATGAATAGCTGTATGCCTCCTGCAGGACCCCTGGCACTCTGGACCAGCCCTTCTTTTTGCAGGCGGGAAACAATCTGTGGAACCAGGTTGGGAGGGGTCCCGTGTTGAGCTGCTACTTCCCCGGAAGGATAAAACCGTTCTTTTTCCCGGCGGGCCAGTTCGGCGAGTATATTGATGGCATATTCGGCTTTTTTTGTAATCATTTCGAACCTCCTGTATCGGTCAAACTCCCTGTATATTTTAAATCTAACCTGGCGAGTTATTATAACACTATTATACCTGGAAACCTGCAAAAACAAAAATCTACGTCATATTTCCCTAGCTCTTCAAAACCAGATTTTTTGGTGAACATACCAGATCGAATGAGCCGACGGAGCCAAGGGAACGGTTTTAAGGTAAAGAGGAAGACGATGTAATCGCCCCAGTGGCCTAGCGATGGCGTAAACTAAGTAATCTTTCGCTGTAGTTCTAGCTAATTTTTAAGGCATATTTTCTGGAGCTTTCCCTCTTCAGACGGCTGAGCAGTTCATTTTTTTTATCCTCGGAAGGCGTCCGATCCACCGTATTTTTTTTGTAACGGGCAAGCTCAAAGATATCCTCCAACAGCTGCCGGTTTAGATCATTTTTGCCTTCACCATCTGAAAGAATCTCTATCACTTTTTCCTGAACAGGACGAGGCAGCTTCAGATCTCTCACAATTCCAGCAGCTATTTCTATGTTTTTTTCCTGTATGCAGTTATTAATGTTTCTGTCATCGTCCACCTCTTTCTTACAGAGAGTATAACCAACATCATGCAGCAGTACAGCTGCTATTACCACCGCGGGCTCAGCTTCTTTTTCAATCTCCAGGAGTTGGGCAGCCAGTTCAGATGCTTCCATTGTAATCTTAAGTCTTTCCCTTTCACCAATAAAATAGCGGCGTATCTCAATCTCCAATTTGTCCCTGAGAACCTCGGGTCGCTCTGTATAAACACCGGATATATCACCAACACACTGATCTGCGAAAGAACACCACAAGGCGCACCCCAGGTTAAACTTCGGGTTAAAAACAGGCTTTTCACACTTCGGACACTTCGTCTTCGTGTCCGTTTTCCAAAACTCTATTACAGCGCCGCAGTGGGGGCAATCGTGCTCAAAAATATCTTCAGGTTTCCAGTTTCTCCGATCCTGCCCGGGGCATTTTGCAGCTAACATATATATGAAACAAAATGATTTCTGGAAAGAGGTGTTGAAAATGGCAGTCATCACTTTTCTGGGGCATGCCTGTTTTTTGTTAGAAGAGGAAGGGAAAGAAACCCTGATCTTTGATCCTTTTTTAAAGAAAACCCTCATACAACTCTCACGGCGGAACAGATTAAAGCAGACTACATCCTCATCTCGCACGGCCATTTTGATCACATAGGCGAAGCCTACGAAATTGCTGAAGCAAACAAGGCCACGATTATCTCTACAGCAGAAATATCCTTTGCCGCTCAGGGAAAAGGACTAAACGCCCACAGTGTTGTTGGTAACCATCATTTGGTTTATTGTTGTGGTCGTATGGATGTGGTGCTTAGTATGTAAATGATGGAGCGGTGATTGCTGTTGCCGGAATTAACTCTGTTTCCTGCGGCAAAAAGCTCTTGGCAAGACGTAGGGCCGAAGGTGACCCTGCTGACAGGACGTCAGCAGGCCCGGCGACGACCTGGACGGGAGTTCCGCCGGGGGAGTCATTTTTCAAGGTCTGGGGACACACCTCTTGCAGAAGGAATGTCCCCTAGGGCCTGGAGTTGAGCCTTAGAGCTTTCCGCGGGAAACCGTTAATCTCAGGCAACGGCATTCACCACCTGGCACCTGACTGGACCAAAACAGGGAACCCATTTTTTTCATACATTGTGTAGATGGTCAATTGTATCTTGATTTAGCAGCCATTTATGTTATAATTATAATATGCGCCGGCATAGCTCAAATGGTAGAGCAGCTGAATCGTAATCAGCATGTTGGGGGTTCAAGTCCTCTTGCCGGCTCCATATTATGCAAAAAAACTTGTGAATATAAAGCTATAGTCGCAAGTTTTTTTACGTACGCGGCCTGGACATGCGCTATGCCCAACACCAATTAAAACGTTGTCAGATAGATTTCATTTCCTTCTTTAAATGCCCTTACCAGTTCACAGTGCCTCAGCACAACAAAATGTTTTTCCAGTTCCTTTGGTGAAAGATTAAAATGTTTGCAGACATCAGGCCGGGTGGTTTGCTTTTTCTCCTTCACATAGCGGCAGATCTCCTCCTGGATAGGCAGGAGTCCGGCCGTGCCCTGCTGCCCCTGGTTTTCACGGGTAATACGAGCCGAACGGACGGCCATGGGATTACACGCTTTTGGAACACTAAGAGCTTCCACAAAGCAATCTTCGCAAAGTTTTAGCTCCGCATGATATTCAACTTCAGCTTCGGGTACTTCTTTTCCGCAGATATCACAAAACATGCCTGGATTACTCCCCTCCAAATATCAGAAATAATATAAAAAAAACAAAATCTCCTCAGGTTCAGTTTACTACCTTCATTTTCAGGGATCAAGTCTTTTTCACAAAATCCAGGCTTTGATTGTCAAAATGGCTGAAATTCCGGTATCATGGCGACGAGCCTTTCCTCACAAAGATAATACCTATTCTCTTCAGTAACCTCAACAATGCCGCACGACATTAGAAGCTCCAAAGCCTCAACTTTATAATCCCTCAGTCCGGGATTAAAAAAATTCATGAGAGTTCTGGGCTTACAACCAAGCTCAACGGTAGTAATAGCATTTTCTTCCTCAACCGCATCGTGCTTCCTGAAGGTTTCTACTACCGATAATAGAGCCCGCCTGAAAAATGCTACAGAAAGAGTGAAGCTACCAATTACAATCAATAATGATATTGATAAAATCAGGATTGCTAAGGGAATATTATACATCAAATCAATCCTAAGAACTGCATGATAGTTGCTTAACCACTTCTATTATTTGATTAATATAGCTTTTTAATGCTAACAAAAAAAGGAAACCCGGAGGTTATAAAACACTTCCAGGTTCCCTGTAATAAGTTACAAAATGACTTACTTTAATTTTTTGAGGTAATCATAGAGGTAAGGATTTAATACTCTGATAAACGTTCCCTTCATTCCCAGTGAACGAGTTTCCGTTACACCGGCGCTCTCCAGTTTACGCAGCGCGTTAACGATAACCGAGCGGGTAATGCCAAGTTTGTCAGCAATTTTGCTGGCTACCAGTAATCCTTCACCATGATCAAGTTCTCTGAAAACATGATCTATGGCCTCAGTTTCGGAATAAGAAAGCGTACTCAAGGCAAGCTTTACAATTGCCCTCTGCCGTGTTTCCTCCTCGTTTTCATCCGCTTGAGCTCTCAGGATCTCCATACCAACTACAGTGGCCCCTCTTTCGGCCATAATCAAATCTTCAACACCGAAAGGCTCATTAAAACGCGCCAGCAGCAAAGTACCCAACCGTCTGCCTACACCCATTATGGGAATAACGGTAGCAAGCTTGTCCGTAAAAAAGAGGCATTCATTTTCATACAGAAAAGGACACCTGTTAGATTTTTGCTTGAGGTTATCCCTTAAATCATCGTCTTTCATAAGAAAATCATTATACCTTTTTGTAAACTGCTTGGTTTCAATAACCTGCTTTACCATAATCTCGCACTCATAATCATCTACGAGACTATGACCCAAAATTGCTCCTTCCCGATCAATAATATAGACGTTGGCATTAATTACATTTTTGAGCACCTCTGCAATTTCGCCAAAATCTACATAGCCTTTATTTCCCTGAAGGATTTTATTGATAACACGGGTCTTTTCTAATAGTGGAGAAGTAATCATCTTTTTATCCCTACTTTCTATTTAAGAAATTGTACAACCTCTTACCAGACTCCTAAACAGCTCGAAATCTGGTATTTGAAATCTGTTCTTTTCTGAATACTATAAAAACATTTTAGATGATAGTGTCTTTACGACCTGTCATTTAATATAACTATAACATTTATTCATGGAATAGGCAATAAAGCTGGATTTATTTAAATTAATTTATCGCCTTGCAGTATGCTGAGCAGTTTATCAAATAATTCACTCTCATACCGCTCCACTAGGCCACGGTCACAGTATTCCGCCAGTTTCTGATCAAGGGGAAGAGCGGCCAAAAGCGGCAGGCCTGTTAGTTTTGACACTTCCTCGCCTTTTGGCGAACCAAAAAATTCCGTTTCGACCCCACAGTGGGGACAGATGAGATAACTCATGTTTTCAACCAGTCCCAACACCGGAACATCCATAGTTCCTGCCATCTTAAGCGCTTTCTTTACAACCATAACTACCAGGTCCTGTGGTGAACTGACGACTACCAGCCCATCAAGAGGAATGGTTTGCATCACTGTAAGGGGAGCATCAGCTGTGCCCGGGGGTAGATCAATAAAAAGATAGTCCAACTCACCCCAGTCAACATCGGACCAAAATTGCCTGACTGCTCCGGCAATCAGTGGGCCGCGCCAGATAACAGGATCGTCTTCACTAGCAAGAAGTAAATTCAGAGACATAATTTTAATACCGGATGAGCTTTCCATAGGGGAAAATCCTTTTCTTTCAGGACTCATCTTCAACCCGAACATCTTGGGGATACTTGGGCCGGTGATATCCGCATCCAGGATCCCAACCTTGAAACCTGCCCGGCTGGCTCCTGCCGCTAAGAGAGCTGTAATGGAAGATTTCCCTACTCCTCCTTTTCCACTCCCAACTGCTATAACATGTTGAATATCAGGGCGTACTACTTTTTCGGCTCCTGCTTTTTCATTCTTTTTTGTAATTGGATTTGAACTCACTGCTGCAGTTCCCCTTTCTTTATTATGATCATGGTCTTATGTTCATTTCAATTGTAAATTATTTTTGGTCATATGTAAAGAACCTACCGTTTTTTTTCCGATTTAATACACAGGATTTAAAAAATCCCACCTACGCTATGCTTAGAGGTGGGGGTAAGGTTGTCTTTATTGTTACAAAATGATGAAACATTCCTGATTCCTAAATGAATTTTTCTTTTTTTAACAGACAAATAAAGAGGATAATTCCTATGGGAAGCCAGAAGAGAACACCGAAAAAAAATAAAATCCAAGACCGCCAATTCCAGCGCCCTTTTTCTTTAAAAGGAAACCATTCATGTTTACGTGTCAGCAAAACTCCCGCCAGAATATAGAAGACAATGAGTATATACATCAAAAGCCCCCCCATTGCTCAATCTCCTTAAATGAATTATCGGCTTTTTATGTTAAAATTTAATTTCTATATTAATAATATTATTCCTGCACTTTTTTTGTTCCCGGGACTTTGTTTTTTTCATTTTTAATCTTATTGTAACTACTCAGCCATTAGGTTACTTAGTCGCTCGGGACGCAAAGCATGGGGACGGTTCCCATCGTCTTCCCACTAGCTATGGTAAGGCGACACACCACATTTTTCAAGCGGTATGGGGACACACCTCTTACAGAGGAATGTTCCCTATGGAATGTCCCCAAGTCTTCGCTTACGCTACGGTGACGCTCGAACCGTCCCCAAGCTTCACTTGTCTTTTATCTGAGTAGTTACATCTTATTTTTCTCCACATCTATAGCTGCATCAGGGCAGACCAAGACACAGATGCTGCAGGCAGTACAGCGGTCAATACGTTTGGCTCCTACAATAGGAGTGCCGTAAATTCCTGTTTCTTTAGTCCAGTCTATGACCTGAGATGGACATTTTTCAATACATAGTCCGCAGCCCTTGCAGAGATCGGGAGAAACGATAAATACTCCTTTCGGCCCTTCCCACTTATTTTTAGTAAAAGTTATACTCAAAACATACCACCCCTGTTATGTAGCAGCTGAATAAGCCGGGCTTTTGAGCATACGTTCTCCTGCTTCCCAGCCAAGTTCCAGCGCATTAAAATTTAAAATTTTTAAATTGGGATCACGCTTTATTTTACTTGCTAAACGGTTTTCCAGGGCTTTTTTAATGCTTTCAAGCTGAACTACTCCTGTCAATCTTGCTGTCGCTCCCAAGATAATTACATTGGAGACCCTGGGATGGAGTTTTTCCATGGCAATTTCACTGGCAGGCAGTGCAAAGATATTTTTTACTTTTTGTTTGATCTCGGGAAATTTCTGTCTACGATCAGTCACGCCCCGTTCCGCAAAAAAATCTGGTGCTGTCGTATCATAGGACTGCCAGCCAACAACTTGATCAGATACCGTAGGGGGAGCTAACCAGGCGCTGTCGTACAAAATAATTGTATCTTCCCACAGGAATCCTATTAACCGTTCCAGAGAGCGGCCGCTTAAAGCCACAACAAAATCAGCCTGCTTAAATTTTGGAGAACCGGCTGGTTCATCTCCAATCTGCACAAAGGCCAGGGATACTCCCCCCCTTTGTTCAATACCAAAGTTTGGAATATAGAGGGCTTCCTTCCCCTCTTCGTAGGCAGCCTCGGCCAGTATGTCAGCTGCAGACTGAACACCCTGCCCTCCCTCTCCACCCATGGCGATTCGTTTAGTGGCAAGTTTCAAGATCCGCAGCCTCCTTTTGGGTATCTCTTTTGAAGGGTGAAACCAGTTCCCCAACTGGATAATAATCAGTCATTTCCTTTTCTAAAAACTTCCAGGTATCTTCCGCATTTGTCCGCCAGTTGGTAGGGCAGGTAGAAAGGGCTTCCACCACAGAAATACCTCTGTCCTGGAGCTGGTTTTCCAGTCCCCTTTCCAGATAACGGGCCAGGCGCTGCACATGAGAAACTGAACCCCTGGCAACATAGGCACCTTCCGGAGCGAATGATGCAACCATTTCCGGTCCCCGTAAGGGAAAACCTTCATACTTCGGATCCCGACCCCGGGATGATGTCTCAGTTTTTTGTCCTTTAAGAGTTGTGGGAGCCATCTGTCCGCCGGTCATAGCATAGATGGTATTATTCACGATAATAATAAGAATCCTGTCATTTCTCATCGTGGCATTGATTAAATGCTGGGAGCCAATAGCATAACCCCCGCCATCCCCCATATACGCAATTCCCACCAGGTTAGGACGAGCTCTCTTTGCCCCAATAATAACCGGAACGGTCCTCCCATGGTGAGTTTGAATTGTGTCAGCGTTAAAAAAATCCCAGGCCAAAAGGGAACACCCAATATCAACTCCGAAAACAGTTCTGTCAGCAATTTTGAGGCGATCCATGGCCATCCCCAGAGCCTTTAAAACCAAACCGTGCCCACAACCGGGACAAAATTTATGTGGTTTTGTTTCCCTGCGCCAGGAATCAGGCATTGATTTCATTAAAATCAACCTTTCCAATTTATATGTTACTAGAGCATTGACATGGAGAATTCTTTTTCTTGTTTTTGTTCCCGTTTGCCGTTTAAAATGGCTTTCGCTTCTTCTACAAGCTCTTCGGCTGAAATACCCAACCCAGGCCGGAAATATGGGTACATTTGAACTCTGTGATCGAGTTCGCCTCCAATAGAGATACGTATCAGCTTAGCCAACTGCCCCTGGGCAGATTCAACCACAAGAAGACGGGGACAATCGTCCAGAATCCTTATCAAATCTTTTCCAGGGAAAGGACGCAGGGTCAAAGGACGGAAAAACCCGACCGGGAATCCTTCTTCCCTTAATTCTTTTACCGCAGTCCGGACAGCTCTCCCCACAATTCCATGACCGGTGAGAATCAGTTCAGCTCCATCCAGATAGCCCTCTTCTTTTTCCATAAGAGAAGGAGCAATGCGGTAGTAATCATTAATAATCGGTTCCAGTTCTTCATAAAGTTCCTCTTCCACGGAAAAAGCGTTGCGCCAATGCGCCGGTTCACGGTCTACTCCGGGAACACCGGGAAGGCCCACAAAGGGAACTGTAGGCTCGATCTCCATTCCTCTGGCCGCAGGATCGTATAGTAGTACACGTTCTCTCATTTTAGCCTGGTAACCGTCTCCCAGGACCAGAGTAGGGAAGCGATGCTTCCACGCTACATCAAAAGCCTTAAGAGTATAGTCATACATCTCCTGGTGGCTTCCTGGTGAGTAAACAATCCTCAGCCCCTCACCGTTCCCTCCAAAAATCGTTAAAAAGACTTCCTGCTGGGAATAAATAACCGTAGCAGTTGACGGTCCCCCTCTCTGCTGGACAACCAGGACAATGGGTATACGCATCATTTCAGCCATGGCAAGGGGTTCCTGGAAAAGTATCGTTCCGGGACCTGCGGTTGCAGAAAAACAGCGTGCCCCTGCCATAATTCCACCCAGAGTTGCAAACCCCGCAGAGAGTTCATCTTCAGTTTGTAAAAACTTACCTCCGTAGTCAGGGGCCAGACGGGACCAGTAGTGCATAACTTCGTTTTGTGGAGTAATGGGATACCCGTATAAACACTCTGCGCCTGCGGCCAGGGCGGCCCAGACAACTACTTCATTTCCATACATAAAAGCCTGTCTTTCTCCTTCCACAGGCCGTGGATACTCATCTTTTTTTGTTTCAAGTTTGCTTATCATTAACCATCTTTCCTCACAACTGGAATGTGTTAGATTTTAGTTAGCTTCCCCCGTTTTTCATTCCACAATCCCGGAAAAAACTGTCTTTCAAAAAACAAGACCCTGGGACCAAGACAAGGGGACGGTTCTCAAGACAAGGGGACGGTTCTTTTGTCTGGACACCCAAAGACAAGGGGGACGGTTCTTTTGTCTGGACACCCAAAGACAAGGGGGACGGTTCTTTTGTCTGGACACCCACCACGCCAGACATGGGGACAGTTCCATCGTCTTCCCACTAGCTATGGTAAGGCGACACACCCTATTTTCAAGATCGGGTAGGAGGCTACCCATTATTTGAGTAGCCGACCTCCCACACCACCGTGCGTACCGTTCGGTACACGGCGGTTCCTCAGTTTACGCTGTAACTCGCCGATAGTACTCAGAAAAGAATAGGTATCCAAAT